>JAFDHW010000402.1 GCA_019308705.1 Deltaproteobacteria bacterium | reverse complement strand
CCCGGAAAATGGAGGCCATCGGTACGCTTGCCGGCGGCATCGCCCACGATTTCAACAATATCCTGGGCACCATCATCGGCTACGCCGAGATGATGGACATGTTCGACGTGGAGGAATCCAGCCCGTTGAAACCCCAGTTGGCGGAGATTTTGAACGCCGCGGAACGGGCCAGGAACCTGGTGGACCGGATACTCACCTTCAGCCGCCAGGCGCACATGGAAAAGGTTCCCACCAGCCTGGCCCCCCTGGTGAAGGAGGGCATGGCCTTCCTCCGGGCCGGCCTGCCTTCCACCATCCGTTTCGACGTGGACGTTGAGCGCGGCGCCGGAAAGGTCCTTGCCGACCCCAAGCATCTCCACCAGGTGCTCGTGAACCTGTGCACCAACGCCGCCCAGGCCATGCGGGAATCCGGCGGGGTGCTCACCGTGAGGCTCGCGCGGGACGAAATCGCCGAAACCGCGCCGTCCGTCTTTCCCGAAGCCCGGCCCGGTCCGGCCGTGCGCCTCACGGTGAAGGACACGGGCTGCGGCATGGACCCTGCACACATCGAACATATCTTCGAGCCCTATTTCACCACCAGGCCCCCGGGCGAGGGCGCCGGCCTGGGCCTGGCGGTGGTGCACGGCGTGGTTTCCGCCGCCGGGGGCATGGTGCGGGTGGAAAGCAGCCCCGGCCGGGGCAGCGCGTTTCACGTGTACTTTCCCCTGCTGAAGGAAAAGGCCGCGCGCCGGGCCGAGGAGACGACCGTGGCCATGCTGCCCACGGGTACCGGGCGCATCCTGTTCGTGGACGACGAGGAGCCCCTGTGCAACTGGGGGCGCATGATCCTCACCCGGCTGGGCTATTCCGTGGACTGCGAAACCGCGGCCGAGGCGGCCCTGAAAAAGTTCCGCCAGGGGGACTACGACCTGGTGGTCACCGACGAAACCATGCCCGGTATGCGGGGCTCAGCCCTGGCCCGGGAGATCAAGAAGATGGACCAGCGCGTTCCCGTGATTTTGTGCTCCGGCCGCGGGCCCATGATGCAGGCCAAGGATTTCCTGGAAAAGGGGGTGGACAACCTGTTGTCCAAGCCCCTGGGAGCGCGCGCCTTGGCCGACGCCGTGCGCCGGGCCCTGGACAAGAGCGGGCAGGGGGTCAACTGACATGGGCAGGGTGCTGGTCATCGACGACGACCGCGCGCTGTGCGACATGATGGTGGAACTGGTGCGCAGGGTGGGCCACAAGGGAACGAGGGAAACCACCATCGCCGCCGGCCTTGCGCGCCTTGAAAGCGAGCCCTTTGACCTGGTCTTCCTGGACGTGCAGATGCCCGACGGTAACGGCCTGGATGCCCTGGCCGAAATCAAGCGCAGGCCGGACTCGCCCGAGGTCATCGTCATGACCGGATTCAGCAACCCCCGGGAAGCGGAAGAGGCCATCTTAAACGGCGCGTGGGACTATGTGAGCAAGCCCGTGTCGCCCCGAAAGCTCATGCTGCCCTTGACCCGGGTGTTCCAGTACCTGGACAACGCCCGCAAGGCCAAGAAGCCCGCGGTGGTCCTGAAGCAGACGGGTATCATCGCCAACAGCAAGGCCATGAAAGCCTGCCTGGACCTGGTGGCCCAGGCCGCGGCCGTGGACGCCTCGGTGCTCATCGCCGGCGAGACCGGCACGGGCAAGGAACTGTTCGCCCGGGCCATCCACGAAAACAGCTCCCGGGCTTCGGGCAACCTGGTGGTGGTGGACTGCGCGGGCCTGCCCGAAACCCTGGTGGAGAGCACGCTCTTCGGCCACCGCAAGGGCGCGTTCACCGGCGCGGACCGGGATCAGAAAGGCCTGGTGGAGCAGGCTCACAACGGCACCTTGTTTTTGGACGAGATCGGCGAGCTTCCCATGGGCGTCCAGAAGTCGTTTTTGCGGGTGCTCCAGGAGCGCCGGTTCCGGCCCGTGGGCGGGGGCGCGGAAAAGACCAGCAACTTCCGGCTGGTGGCCGCCACCAACCGCAACCTGGAGAAAATGGCCGAAGAAGGCGGGTTCCGAAAAGACCTTTTGTACCGGGTCAACTCCATCACCATCACCCTTCCGCCGCTGAGGGGTCGGCCCGACGACATCCGGGACATGGCCGTGTACCACGCCAACCGGCTGGCCAAGGCCATGGGCGCCGGAGCCAAGGCCCTTTCCCCGGAATACCTGGAAACCCTCACCGCCTACCCCTGGCCCGGCAACGTCCGGGAACTCGTGAACGTGGTGGAGTACTCCCTGGCCGCCGCGGTGGACGAGCCGGAGCTCTTTGTCAAGCACCTTCCCCCCCACGTGCGGGTGCGGGCCATCCAGGCGTCCATGGAAACCGGAAAGGCGAAAGAACCCCCAAGGCCGCCCGGGCAGACCACCCTCGCCTCCTACAAGGCCATGCGCGAAGCGGTTTTGGCCGATGCGGAAAAGGCCTATCTCCAGGACCTCATGATCCACACCCGGGGCGACATCCAAAAAGCCTGCAGGATCGCGGAACTGGGGCGCACCCGACTCTACGCCCTCCTGAAGAAGCACAACATCTCCCGCAGCGGCTGGGACCTACACATGGATCCCGGCACGGCCCTTTCGTCCACTTTTTGTGGATAACCATTCCCGTCTTTTAACCCGGATTATTCATGAGCAATTTTGCCCGAGATCGAATTTTTCTTTAGTTTCAATCCGTTGGAGCTGTTTTTCGGGTCTTGCGCCAAAGACGGTCTGATTATTGGAGGAA
>JAFDHW010000401.1 GCA_019308705.1 Deltaproteobacteria bacterium | reverse complement strand
CGGGGGCGCACACCACCTCGGCGTACTGGGAGCTCACCGCCTCGGCCGTGGCCTTGTCCACGGGCAGGGAAAGGGCGATGCACCCGCCGAAGGCGGCCACCCGGTCGGCCATGTAGGCGCGGGAGTAGGCCTGTTCCAGGGTGGGGGCCTGGGCCACGCCGCAGGGATTGTTGTGCTTCACGATGACCGCGGCGGGCTCGCCGGTGAGGTAGCGCAGGATGTTCAACGCGTTGTCCGCGTCGGTGAGGTTGATCTTTCCCGGGTGCTTGCCGGACTGGAGCAGTTCCGCGTCGGACACCAGCCACCGGCCCGGCGCGATGGAGGTCACATCCCCCAGGACCAGGTTGCCGTTGGCCAGACGGTACAGGGCCGCCTCCTGCCCGGGGTTCTCGCCGTAGCGCAGTCCCCTGCGCTCGCCCTCCACCTCCCAGGTTACCTTCTCGTAGGCCAAAACCTGGCGGTTGTCCCCGTCCACGAAGTGGATCTCCATCCGGGGGGGAAAACTCTCGGCCACCATGGTCCGGTACATGCGCTTCAAATCATCGGCCATCAAGACATTCCTTTCGTATTCCCGCAGCATCGCTTCATGCCGGTCTCGAACGTTTCTCCCAAAGGGAACGCGGAGCATTCCCGAACCAAAGGGTTTTCTGGAAAGGGGCGCGGGGCAAAGCCTGCAAAAAATCGCCCCGCAAAAAGAATCAACCTTAAAATATCACTCCCTGCTTGGCAAGGGTGTCAGGCGGCCGGCAGGGTCTGGCGGAGGCCGGAGAGCAACGTCTCCATGTCTTCGGGCAAGGGCGCGGTGAAGGACAAAGGCTCGTTGGTGGCGGGGTGGTCAAAGGCCAGAAAGTGGGCGTGAAGCATCTGGCGGGGGACTTTAAATTCCTTGCGGTTCCGGGCGCGGAGAATCCTTACGGAGCCGGGGCTGCCGTAAAGGGTGTCCCCGGCCACGGGATGGCCCATGGCGGCCAGGTGCACCCGGATCTGGTGGGTGCGGCCGGTGAAGATACGGACGGAAAGCAGCGTGGCGCAGCCGAAGCGTTCGGCCACCTCCCACTCGGTCTTGGCCGGGCGGCCGCCCGCCACGCCGGTGTGCATGCGTTTCCTGTCCACGGGATGGCGGCAGATGGGCAGCTCAATGGTGCCGTGGTCGCCGTTCATGTCCTCCACGGCCAGGGCCAGGTACACCTTCTTCACCGTGCGGGAAGCGAACTGGGTGGTGAGCCTTCGGTGGGCCAGGTCGTTCTTGGCGGCGATCATCACCCCGGAAGTGTCCTTGTCCAGGCGGTGGACGATGCCGGGCCGCTCCACCCCGGCCAGGCCGGAAAGCGAGCGGCAGTGGTGCAGAAGGGCGTTCACAAGGGTGTGGCGGTCGTGCCCGGGGGAGGGGTGGACCACGATGCCCGGCTGCTTGTTGATGACGATGAGGTCGTCGTCCTCGTAAAGGATGTCCAAGGGGATTTCCTCGGGCGCCAGGTCCGAGGGTTCGGGCGGGGGGATGGTGACCGACACCTCCTGGCCGGGCCGGGCGGTGTGGGAGGGCTTGACCGCCGAACCCTCCACCAGGACCAGGCCCTCCTTGATCAGCCGCAAAAACGCGGTCCGTGAAACATCGGGCCGGCGCGCGGCAAGGAGTGCATCCAGCCGGGCGCCGGCCTCGTCGATGTCCACTACAAAGGAAAACGTCTCTTCGGCCATGGTCCCTAGGCTAGGAGCGACTCGATCTCCGACAGGACCGTCTCCTCGCTGGTGCTCTTGGCGATGGAGAGTTCCTTGAGCAAGAGGGTCTGGGCCGTGTCCAGAAGCTTTCTTTCCCCAAAGGAAAGGTCCTTGGTGGATTTCAAGAGGTACAGGTCGCGGAACACGCCGGCCACCTCATAGAGGCTGCCGGTCTTGATCTTCTCCATGTAGTCCCGGTACCGGCGGTTCCAGGTCTGGTTGTCCTGGGGCACTTCCTTGTCGCCCAGGACGGCGTAGACCTCCTCCACCTCCTTTTCCGGAATCACGTCCCGAAGGCCCACGGAATCCACGTTGGCGGTGGGGATCATGATGACCATGTCGTTTTCCAGGATGCGCATGATGTAGAAAGTCTGTTCGCACCCGCCGATCTGCCGGGTTTCCACGGCTTCGATCCTGCCCACGCCATGTGCCGGATACACGGCAAGGTCGCCCACCGAAAACAGCCGCTCTTCCTGGTTCCCCCCGTTGATTTTTTCCTCTCTCCCGGTATTCTGCAGCATGGTACACCTCACGCCATGAGTAACAAAAATCAATATAAGCACCGGGCCGACCCGGCGCCACCCACGGCCGTCCTCTCCGGGACGGTAAACTTTTCCGAACCGCGGCAGTGCCAGTGCTTGTGAATAATATTACATACCACGGCCCCCGCCCGAAATCAACCATCCCCGAGTAACACAACAGGGTTTTCCATGCGGTAAAACAGGTGGTAAGACCTGTAAGAGAGGAATATTTCTGCACATTCCGGAAGAAAAATTTTTTTAACCCGAATTATTCATGAAAATTTCGCCGAATAAAATATTTATACGGATTTAAACAGGTTAAGTGCCAATGGAAGGGTCCTTGAAAAATGCACGCTGTTTCTGTGAGGAATGCTGACATCGGCGAAATGTTTCACCCTTCCGGCGAGCCCGATTCACGCGATAGCTGCGTCAGGAGGCGGTCGCGGTACAAAAGTACAGCTTCCCTCCTCCTTCCTTGCTCTCGCGCGAATCGA
>JAFDHW010000017.1 GCA_019308705.1 Deltaproteobacteria bacterium | reverse complement strand
TTTCCAATAATCTCAAGGCTCAAGTCGATAATGACCCCGAAATGCTTCGGTCAACAATCGAAGGAGTGCCGAAGTTGGCGGCCATCCTTGATGAATTGAGAGGGATGATTCGGCAGGATATCAACATCAAGGCCATAGACGCGGTGAAAGAGGCCACCGATGGCTTTGAGGCTTCCATGAGCCAATTGCTGGAAGCTTGGGAAACAATGCAAAGCATCGATCAGCAGCTCGACGAATCGGGAATTGCCGTTGTAAAGAACTGCGGGGATTTGATCGATGACGGACTGGTGCAAGCCGAGAAAATCTCCAAGGGCGCGGCCGCCAACCTGTCCTCCGCGTCCACGGTGATGATCGTGGGCCTTTTGGTGGCCATGGGTCTCTCCATTGTCGTGGCCATGTACATCACCCGCATGATCACCAGCCCCCTCAACGACGCTGTCGAGACTTGCAACCGCCTGGCCGAGGGCGACCTCACGATGGACATCGAGGTGCCCGGCAAGGACGAGGTTGGCGAGTTGATGGAGGCCATGAAGAAGACGGTCGAGGCGTTGCGCACCGTGATGGGGGACGTGTCCGCCGCGGCGGAGAACGTGGCTTCGGGGTCCGAGCAGATCGCGTCTTCGGCCAACCAGCTCTCCCAGGGCGCCACGGAGCAGGCCTCGGCGGCCGAGGAGTCCACGGCCTCCATGGAGGAGATGGGCGCGTCCATCAACCAGAACGCGGAGAACGCCCAGGAGACGGAGAAGATCTCCAACAAGGCGGCCGAGGACGCGGGCCGGAGCGGAGAGGTCGTGGCCGAAACGGTGCAGGCCATGAAGGAGATCGCGGACAAGATTTCCATCGTCGAGGAGATCGCTCGTCAGACGGACCTGTTGGCGTTGAACGCGGCCATCGAGGCGGCCCGGGCCGGGGAACACGGCAAGGGATTCGCCGTGGTGGCGTCCGAGGTGCGGCGGCTGGCGGAGCGGAGCCAGCAGGCGGCGGGCGAGATCAGCCAGCTTTCGTCCAGGAGCGTGGGAGTGGCCGAGAGCGCGGGCGCGCTTCTGGAGAAGCTGGTTCCGGACATCCAGAGCACGGCCCAACTGGTGCAGGAGATCGCCGCGGCTTCCGCCGAGCAGAAGTCGGGCGTGCAGCAGGTGAACGCGGCGATGCAGCAGCTTGACCAGGTGACCCAGGAAAACGCGTCCGCGGCCGAGGAGATGGCGGGAACCTCCGAAGAGCTGTCCTCCCAGGCCCAGGCGCTTTTGCAGGCCGTCGCCTTCTTCAACGTGGACGGCAACGGCCGTGGTGGGGCCGGTGTCCGGCGCGTGGCGCGCAAGGCCGTGGCGCACAAGCCCGTGGCGCACAAGCCCGCCGCCATCCGCAAGCCGGCACAGGCGGGCGGCGGCGGCCGTCAAGCCCTGAAGATCGAGCACAAGGAATCCGGCTCCAAGGCCCCGGTTTTGGCGGCTAAGAGCACGGGCGTGAAGCTGGATCTGGGCGATTCCGGCAACGGCGGAGACAAGGAAGACGCCGAGTTCGAGCGCTACTAAGGGCGTCGGCAAGGTCTGCCCGGGCGTCCGCCCGGGCAAGGTGGAAAACCGTAGCGCTTACACAAGGAGCACGCCATGAACGACGTGAAAAGCCAGGCCGCCGCCAGGCGGAAGGCCCTCACCGACGACAAGGTAAGGAGCGAGGCCGCCATCACGCTGGTGACCTTCATGCTGGAAGAGGAGACCTACGCCCTGGACATCGGCCAGGTGCGGGAGATTTTGGAATTCACCTCGGTGACCAAGGTGCCCCAGACCCCGGACTTTGTGCGGGGGGTGATCAACCTGCGGGGCAGCGTGGTGCCGGTGGTGGACTTGAAGCTCAAGTTCGGGATGAAGCAGACGGAAAAGACCGTGAACACGCGAATCTTGGTGACCGAGGTGGACGTGGACGGGGACGTGGCCGTGATCGGCGCCTTGGCCGATGCGGTGCACGACGTGGTGGAGATGGAGCCCCATGAGATCGGCCCGCCGCCGAAGATCGGCACCCGGCTGTCCGTGGAGTTCATCCGGGGCATGGGCAGAAAGGACGATGAGTTCATCATCATCCTGGACTTTGAGAAAGTGTTCTCCTCCGAGGAGCTTTCGGCCGTCCAGTCCCTGGAGGACGCTCCCGCCGGGGAGGAGACCGGACTGGCCGAAGAGCCGCTGGACGAGGAGAACTCCGTTTCCGACGACCAGTGACGACAACCCGGCCGGGCCTCCGCGCGGGGCCCGGCCGGTTCACCAACAGGGGACAGGCCGATGAATCCGCAACAACAAGCGCCCTCAAACGGCAGGCTGTCTTTGCTGGGGGTGTCGCTGAAGGACAGCGAGTTCCAGCGGCTGGCCAGGCTCATCCAGTCCCTGTGGGGGCTGAAGATGCCGCCGGCCAAGAAATCCCTGGTTCACGGCAGGCTCATGAAACGCCTGCGCCTTTTGGGGATGGCTTCCTACGAGGAGTATTGCGACTACCTGTTCTCTCCGGAGGGGCAAGAGGCCGAGCTGGAGCACTTGATCGACGCGGTGAGCACCAACAAGACGGAGTTTTTCCGGGAGCCGGAAGCCATCAACCACATGGCCACCCAGGCGCTGCCCGAGATGGTGCTGGAAAAGGGCGTGGGCTTGCGCGACCGGCTCATGGTGTGGAGCGCCGGGTGCGCCACGGGCGAGGAGCCCTATACCCTGGCCATGGTCCTGGAAGAGTTCGCGCAAAGGCACCCCGGCTTAGGATTCGACTGGTTCATCCTGGGGTCGGACATTTCCTCCAGCGCCCTGGCCACCGCCTCCCGCGCCGTCTATCCCCACAGCCGGGTGGAAGATATCAACATAGAGCTGCGGAAAAAGTACCTCATGCGCGGCAAGGACAAGAACAAGGATCTGGTGCGGATAGTGCCGGAGCTGAGAAAGCGGGTGGCCTTCAGGAAGATCA
The DNA here is from genome assembly GCA_019308705.1 of Deltaproteobacteria bacterium. GTDB lineage: Bacteria > Desulfobacterota > Desulfobacteria > Desulfobacterales > Desulfatibacillaceae > JAHJUF01. The sequence goes on along the minus strand of JAFDHW010000017.1, from coordinate 11,034 downwards.
ACTTCATGGAAGAGTTCGACCTGCGGGAGCCCATGGACATCATTTTTTGCAGGAACGTGATCATTTATTTCGAGCGGGCCACGCAGATAGAGGTGTTGAAGAGGCTGTGCGGCCAGCTGAAACCCGGCGGCTATCTGTACCTGGGACATACGGAGAGCGTCTACGGCATGGGGCTGCCCATCACCCAGGTGATACCCACCGTCTACAGGAAGACCGGATAGGGAAGGGCTGCGTCCAATGCCGCGCATCAAGGTGATGATCATCGACGACTCGGCGCTGGTGAGGCAGACTTTGACGTCCCTTTTGTCCTCGGACCCGCGGATCAAGGTGATCTCCACGGCCTCGGACCCCTACGCCGCGGCCAAGAAGATGGCCAAGGAAGCGCCGGACGTGATCACCCTGGACATCGAAATGCCCAACATGGACGGGCTCACATTCTTAAAGAAGCTCATGAGCCAGCATCCGCTGCCCGTGGTGGTGTGCTCCAGCCTGGCGGGCAAGAACACGGAAACCGCCTTAAAGGCGCTGGAGTACGGGGCCGTGGAGATCATCGAAAAGCCGCGGGTGGGCACCAAGCAGTTCCTGGAGGAGAGCAGGACGCTTCTTGTGGATGCGGTGAGGGCGGCTGCCGTGGCGCGGATCAAGAACCGGCCCAAGCCGCCCGCCAAGCCGCCCGCCAAGCCGCTCCAGGCGGCTCCGGTGGAGCTTCGTCCCGTGGAGCCCAAGAGGACCGCGGACGCGGTCATGCCGCCCCTGGAAAGGCGGTCCATGATCCGCACCACGGAAAAGGTGGTGGTGGTGGGTGCATCCACGGGCGGCACGGAGGCGTTGCGGGTGCTGCTGACCGCGATGCCGGAAAACGCGCCGGGCATGGTCATCGTGCAACACATGCCCGAGGATTTCACGCGACATTTCGCCATGCGCATGGACAAGGAATGCCGCATCTCGGTGAAGGAGGCGAAGACGAACGACGCGGTGCTAAGAGGCCACGCCCTCATCGCGCCGGGCAACATGCATACCCTGCTCAAGCGCAGCGGGGCCCGCTACCACGTGGAGGTCATCTCCGGACCTCTGGTGTGCCGGCACCGGCCCTCCGTGGACGTGCTTTTCCGGTCTGCGGCCGTGTACGCGGGCAACAACGCGGTGGGCGTGATCATGACCGGCATGGGCGACGACGGGGCCAGGGGCATGCAGGAGATGCACCGGGCCGGGGCCTACACCATCGCCCAGGACGAGTCCACCAGCGTGGTGTTCGGCATGCCCGCCGAGGCCATAAGGCGCGGGGCGGTGGACTGCGTGCTGCCCCTCCCCAAGATCCCGCAGGAGATCCTCCGGGCCTGCGCCATGGGGGAGGTGAAAGCAAGGAGTCTCCAATGAATGCACATAGCGCCAGGAAGCTTTCAAATAATCCCAACGAAGTGCGCATCCATATCGGGGAATACTTCGCCAGCGCCGAACCGGCGGTGATCCAGACCGTGGTGGGTTCGTGCGTGGCGGTGTGCCTGCACGACCCGGTGGCCCGTGTGGGGGGCATGAACCACATCCTGGTGCCGGGCAAGGCGGATCTGTTTTCGCTTTCCGCGGAGGCCTGCTACGCGGTGAATTCCATGGAGCTTCTCATCAACAGCGTCCTGAATGCCGGCGGGTCCAGGCACCGGCTCAAGGCCAAGGTGTTCGGCGGCGCCCGCATGCTGGCCGTCGAAAGCGTGAGAAGCGACCTGGGCGCGCAGAACGTCCGGTTCGTGCTGGAGTTTTTGGGAACCGAGTCCATCCCCGTGCTGGCCAAGGACCTGGGCGGGAACATGGCCCGGCAGATCCATTTTCATACCCAGCCCGGCGACGTCTACGTGAAGAAGGTGAAATCCGTGAACCTGGGCCGGGCGCTCGAGAACATGCAGAAGAGCATAAACCGCATCCGGAAAAAGATGGAAGAGCCCAGCGAGGTCACCCTGTTCAACGGGAAACGCAAAAAATGAGCGCCAACCCGTGCCCAACGAGCGCGGGCCCGAAGAAGAGAAGATGATGGAAACCGAGCGTCCCTATTTCGTGTTTGTCATCGAAAGCCAAATGTTCGCCCTGGCCGTCGAGGCCGTGGACATGGTCACAAGGGCGGCCGCGCTCACGGTTTTGCCCGAGTGCCCAAAGCTTCTCCTGGGGCTTTTGAACCTGCACGGCAAGCGCGTGCCCGTGGTGGATCTGCGCAGCCATTTCGGGCTTAAAAGCCGCGGCCTGCGGGCGGACGACTGCATCATCATCTGCCGGGCCGGGAGGTTCTCCCTGGGCCTGGCCGCGGACGACGTGGTGGGGGTGCGGCGGTTCACCGCCGCCGACGTGGACGCCTCGGATGCGATTTTTCCGGGCATGGAGGAGTACATCAGCGGCGTGGGCGCGGTGGACGGGGAAACCGTGCTCATCTACGACACGGGGACCCTGTTCTCGCGGCCGGGTTTTCAGGCGGTGAAAAGCCGCATGGAGGAACTGGACGAAGAAACCGGCAGCAGCCGGATTTCGGATAACGGTTGAGTGCCATGGCTTCCAAAAACATACTCATCGTAGACGACGACCCCGCTGTCAACCTGGTGTTGCGGCAGATGGTGGAGTCCTTGGGACACAAGGTGGACACCGCGCCTGACGGTGAGGCCGCTCTTGAGAAGATGAACCCGGGGACGGACCTGGTGATGCTGGACTGCGTCATGCCGGGCATGGATGGGTTCACCACGGCAAAAGAGATCCGGAAACGCGAGGGCGGGGGCGACGTGCCCATCCTCATGGTGACCGGCCATTCCCAGGACCAGGACTGGAACAGGGCCTTGGAGGCGGGGGTCAACGATTTCATCGAAAAGCCCGTGACCCTGGCGCACCTGAAGATACGCACCGAGTCGCTCCTCAAGGTCAAGGAAGCCCAGGACGTGTTGAAGGCCAAAAGCGCCGAGCTGGAGGAAGAGGTGCGCCGCCGCACCAGGCACCTGGAAGAGGCTTCGGCCAAGCTGGCCCGGGCGGAGGGCAGGGCCGCGCAGATGGCCATGGACACCGTCCACTGCCTGGCGCTCACCGCCGAGTTCCGCGACGTCCACACCGGCGGGCACATCCATCGCATAGGAGCGTATTGCGCCATCCTGGCCCAGGCCATCGGCCTGGACGAAGAGGATGTGAAAACCGCGTACCTGTCCACCACCCTCCACGACGTAGGCAAGATCTGCATCCCGGATTCCGTGCTGATGAAGCCCGACAGGCTGGACGAATCCGAAACGGCCATCATGCGGAAACATTGCGTCATAGGCGGCCGGATTTTGAGCGGGTTCGACTCGCCGATTCTGCAGGCCGGAAAAGAGGTGGCCCTGTACCACCACGAAAAGTGGAACGGCCACGGCTACCCCGAAGGGCTTTCCGGCGAAGCCATCCCCTTGTTCGCCCGCATATGCGCGGTGGCGGACGTGTTCGACGCGCTCACCAACGTGCGTCCCTACAAGGAGGCCTTTTCCAACATCAAGGCCTACGGGATCCTGACGGCGGAAAGCGGGGTGAGTTTCGACCCGAAAATCATCGACGCGTTTTTCCAAAACCTGGAAGAAATCGAAGCCGTGCAGAAGCGCTACAGGCAGACGAACCATGTCCACGCATTCGTGTGAGACGACATCCTGGTCCGGGTCTTCCCGCTCCGCGGAAAAGGCGGTCCCCGGCTACCTGTTGCCCCGGGTGGCGGAGAGGATCACCGCGGCGAGCGGCATCGGCCTGCCTCCGGAAAAGTACGGGGACCTCAAGCGGGCCCTTGAGCTTACGGCGCGGGAACGCGGGTTTGCGGACGCATCCGCCCTGGCGGGAGCCATCCTGTCGCCCCGGGCGGACGAAGAAGCCTTAAAGAGCCTGATCCAGCACTTCACCATCCGGGAGACCTCGTTCTTCAGGGCAGGCTCCATCTTCCAGGCCCTGGAGGAGCACATCCTGCCGGAGTTGGAGGGGAAAAAGGCCCGGGACGGCGGACAGCTCCGCTTCTGGAGCGCGGCGTGTTGCTCGGGCGAGGAGGTCTATTCCCTGGCCATGGTCCTGGACCGGAAGCTTTACTTCGCGGACAAGACCCGGCCCGCGCCGCTGATTTTGGGTTCCGACATCAACACCCGGTTTTTGGCCCAGGCCAGGGAAGGGGTGTACACCCGGTGGTCCTTCCGGGGGGTGCCTTCGTGGGTGATGGAAAAGTACTTCCGCCAAACCGGGGACAACGAGTTCCGCATCCGGGAAGACCTGAAAAAGCGGGTGCGGCTGTTTGCCCTGAACCTGGCGTCCGACGCCTACCCCTCGGCGTCCAACGCCACCCACGACCTGGACGTGATCTTTCTGTGCAACGTGCTCATGTACATGTCCAACGGGGCGCGGGAGCAGATCACGGAGCGCATGGCCCGGTGCCTGGCTCCGGGAGGCTGGCTCATCGTGAGCCACAGCGAGGTGGGGTTCATCGACCACCCCCAGTTCAACCCGGTGAGCCTGCCGGGCATCACCGTGTACAGGAAGGAGGCGCCGGCGCAAAAGGCCCGCACTCGTCCCCGGCGGCGGCCCGCGGCCGAAGCGGGACGCCGGGGGGAAAGCAAATCCCCCTCCCCCGCGGAATCCGCCGCCGGCGGACCGGAGCGCTCCGGCTCCCTGCCGCAAAAGGACGAAGGCGACCCGTACCAGGAGATGCTGCGGCTCTTTCAAGCCAAACGATACGACGAACTGATGCAGGGCATCCACGAGATCATGGACAACGGCGGCGCGGCGGCCTCGGGCGGCCGAGGCGCGCGGTACATGACTCTTGCCGCCCGGGCCTGCGCCAACCAGGGAAAACTGGACGAGGCGCGAAAGTGGTGCGAACGGGCCGTGGGCGAGGAGAAGCTGAACCCCGGGCACCTGTACCTTCTGGCCACCATTTTGAGCGAGCAGGGCCGGGAGAAGGAAGCGCACAGGCACCTGGATTCGGCGCTGTACCTGGATTCCGGGTTCGTGATGGCCCATTTCGCCATGGCCAACCTGGCCCGCAACCAGGGGCGGACCGCGGAGGCCGCGGATCGCCTCCAGACCATCCTTTCCCTGCTGGCGGGAAAGGACCCCCATGAGGTCCTGCCCCACTCCGAGGGGATGACCGTGGCGTCCTTGAGGGAGGTGGCCCAGTTCATGCTCAGGGAGGAATCGTGACCATGGAGGGAACGTTAGCGGAGCGCGGGCCGTCTGTGGGGGTGGCCGGCAACGCCCCGCGCTCGGAAGAGGAGATTCTCCTGGCCCGGGCAAAGGTCCTGGCCGAGGACCGCAGCGGGCAGGAGGACCATTCCCGGCGCCTGGACGTCCTGTTGTTCGAGGTGGGGGCAAATCGTTACGCCCTGGAGCTTCGCCATCTGCGGGAAGCCCTGGCGCCGGGGGAGATCACCCCCGTCCCCTTTACCCCGGATTTCGTGCTGGGGGTGGTGAATGTGCGGAGCCGGATCCTGTCCGTGCTGGACACGGAAAAGCTGTTGGGCGTTGCCAGGGACAAGAAAAGGGCCCCGTCGCGGCTCATCGTGCTGGAGGCCGCGGACATGGAGTTCGGTCTGGCTGTGGACGGCGTGGAGGGCGTGGATTCCCTGCCGGAATCGCAAATCCACCCTCCGCCGGACACCTTGGCACGAGGCAATGCAAAATACATCCGGGGGGTCACTCCCGGGCGGGTGGTGGTTCTGGATGGAAAACAGATCCTGTCCGACAAAAGCCTGCGCATGGAGCCGGCGGGGCAGGAGGATGCGGATCAGTGAAGCGGAGCGGACAAGACGGCCCCCGGGCCTGTAAGGTGAAGAGACCATGAAACCGAATTCCTTTCCCAAGAAGATCGCCTTTGCCGGCGGCGCCTGCGTGCTGGCAGGGGCCTTTGCCGTCATCGTTTACGCCGCCGTGGTCCTGCGGGGCATTCCCGAAGCGGCTCCCGCCCTGAAGGGCATGGCCCTGGGCGCGTTTCTCTGCGCCGCTGCGGCCATGGGCGTTCTGTGGGTGTTCGCCGGACGCATCACCAAACCCATCATGCAGATGACCGGGCTTCTGGAGGGTATCGCCCGGGGCGAGGCGAACCTGAGCCACCGGGTGGACGGCGCGGGCGATGACGAGATGGGACAGTTGGCCGGATCCTTCAACGCCTTCATGGATTGGCTGGGCAAGATGGTGGCGGACATCGGCCAGGGGGCCTTGCTCCTCACCTCGTCGGGCGCGCAGATATCCGCCACCGCGGCCCAACTGGCCTCTTCCGCGTCGGAGACCTCCAGCGCGGTGAGCGAGATTTCCGCCACCACCGAAGAGGTGAAACAAACCGCCAAGTTGTCCTCGGACAAGGCCGCGGGCGTGCTGAAGCTGGCCGAGGAGGTGGCGGAAATCTCCGAGCAGGGCAAGTCCGCCACCGAAGACTCCATCTCCGGGATGAAACACATCAAGGAGGAGATGGAATATATGGCCGAAAGCATCGTCAAACTCTCCGAGCAGACCCAGAACATCGGGGAGATCATCGAGGCGGTGAACGACCTGGCCAACCAGTCCAACCTGTTGTCCATCAACGCGTCCATCGAGGCGTCCAAGGCCGGAGAGTACGGCAAGGGCTTCGCCGTGGTGGCCCAGGAGGTGAAATCCCTGGCCGACCAGTCCAAGCAGGCCACCGACCAGGTGAAGAACATCCTGAACGAGATCCAGAACGCCACCTCCCGGGCGGTCATGGCCACCGAACGAAGCTCCAAGGCCGTGGACCGGGGGCTTGCGCTTACGGCCAAGGCCGGGGACGCCATCACCCGGCTGGAGGAGGGCATCGACCAATCGGTGCAGGCGTCGGTGCAGATCGCGGCGTCCTCCAGGCAGCAACTGGCCGGGTTGAGCCAGCTGGTCCAGGGCACGGAGAGCATCAAGCAAGCGTCCCTCCAGAACCTGGACGGCATGCGGCAGCTCCAGGACCTCACCGCCTCCCTGGTGGACCTGGGCGAGCGCTTAAAGGACCTCACCGCAAGGTTTAGGACATAGGCCATGGAATTCGGCGCGGACCAGCTGGGCAAGCTCAGGGAAGCCTTCCACATGGAGGCCGAGGAGCGCCTGGACGAGATGTCCCAGTGCCTTCTGGAGATGGAAAAGACGGACGAGGCCCAGGAACGGGAACGCCTGCTCAAGGACGTTTTCCGCGGCGCGCACAGTTTGAAGGGCGCGGCCCGGGCCGTGAACCTGCGGGAGGTGGAGTCCCTGTTCCAGACCCTGGAGGAGGTGCTGTACCGGCTGCAGAAGGGGGAGGTGCAATATTCCGCGGTGTTGCTGGACCTGTTCCACCAGGCGCTTTCCCTGGTGGATGGGTTTTTGCGCCTTCCCGAGGCGGAGTCGGGCCAGGTTTCGGAGCAGATGCTGGAACTTGACCAGGTGTTGCTGGCGGTTCTGGCGGGGGAGGAGCCCCCGGAAACGGCCGCGGACCGGGCGGCAGGGGGTGGGGAGACGCCCGGTCCGGCCGCAGGTGGCTCCTCCCCACTCTCCGGAGACGTTCCCCAGGCCGCGTATTCAGCCTCGCCGAGAAATGCCGGGGACGACGACCTGCCATCGCTGGACGATTTCAAGGCCGCCGGCGACGACGATATTCCCTCCCTGGCGGATTTCGGGAACGCGCCCGGGGAAAGGAATCGTCCGGCTTCCGGGAAAAAATCCAGGACAAGCCGCGACGACCTTCCTTCGCTGGCGGATTTTTCCAGCCCCACCCCGAGCGACGCCCCTGCCGCCGTCGGGGCCGAAGAACCTCCCAAGGCCAAGCCGGCGCCGGCTTCTCGCCCTTCCGGGGGCAAGGCCAAGGCCCGGCCGACGTCGGATTGGGTGCGGCTGTCAACGGCCCGGCTGGACGGGGCCATGGAAAAGGCCGAGGAGCTGTTGTCCGCCAAGCTTACGGGCGCCCAGCACAACAAGGAGCTGGCCGAAGTGGCCCAGGCCCTGACCCGGTGGGAGAAACGATGGTCCCGGGCCAGGCAGGAGCTTTGGGAACTCCAGCGCCGGGCGGGCCGCGGCGGCGAAGGTTCCAGGGCTGTGGTGCCGGACTCCATCCAGGAGTTTTTGGCCTACAACGAAACCCAGATCATTTCCCTCAAGCAAAAGGTGCACGGCCTGGCCATGAAATCCGCGATGGCCGAGCGCGCCCTGAGCCGCCAGGTGGACGATCTTCTGGCAGACCTCAAGGAAATGACCATGCTCCCCTTTTCCACGGTTTCCGCGGCCATGCCGCGCATGATGCGCGACATTTCCCGGCAGTTGAACAAGGAGGTGGATTTTTCCGTGTCCGGGGATGAGATCAGAATCGACCGCCGCATCCTGGAGGAAATCAAGACGCCTTTGATCCACTTGCTGAGAAACGCCGTGGATCACGGCCTGGAAAGCGCCGGGGAGCGCGCCGGGACGGGAAAGCCGAAGAAGGGCTCCGTGTCCTTGGGCATCTCCCACGCCGAGGGCGGCCGGGTGGAGATCGTGGTGTCCGACGACGGACGGGGCATGGACCCGGAAAGGATCCGCGCCGCGGCGGTGAAAAAAGGCGTCATATCCCAGAAAGAGGCGGACCAATTGGACGACCGGGCGTCGTTGTCCCTCATCTTCCGGTCCCAGTTCACCACCAGCCCCATCATCACGGAAATCTCCGGCCGGGGCCTGGGAATGGACATCGTGGCCCAGGCCGTGGAAAAGCTGGGCGGCCTCATCAATATCGACACCGAAAAGGGAAAGGGAACCTCTTTTAGCATCCTTTTGCCCGTTTCTTTGGCCACCTTCCGCGGGGTCCTGGTGTCCGTGGAAAACCGCCGGTTCATCATGCCCTGTTCCCAGGTGGAAAAAGTGCTGCGCATCCCCTTTGAGGAGATCAGCGCGGTGAAGGACAGCGCCGCGGTGGTTCTCTCCGGCCGCACCGTGGGCCTGGTGGAGCTTTCCAGGGTCCTTGGCATCGCCCCGGAAAACGGCAAAAAGCGCCGGACCAGGTACAAGACCGCGGTCCTGGCAGGATCCGGCGACCGGCGGGTGGCTTTTTGCGTGGACGAAGTGCTCTCCGAGCAGGAGGTGCTGGTGAAAAGCCTGGGCAGGCATTTGACGAGCGTCCCCAACGTCGCGGGGGCCACGGTCCTGGGCAACGGCAGGCTGGTGCCCGTGCTGAACGTGCGAGAGCTCATGTCCGCGGCCTGCGGACAGCGCCAGGGCGTGTCCGCGCCCGCGGCGCAGGAAAGAAAACGCCGCATCCTGGTGGTGGACGACTCCATCACCTCCAGGACTCTGGTGAAGAACATCCTGGAAGCCGCGGGGTACCAGGTGAAAACCGCGGTCAATGGCCAGGAGGCCCTGGAACTCGTGACCAAGGAGGCCTTTGACGCGGTCGTCTCCGACGTGGAGATGCCCAGGATGACAGGCCTGGAGCTTACCGAAAGCATCCGGGCCCACGCCGAGAAGGCGGACACCCCCGTGGTGCTGGTGACCAGCCTGGATTCGCCCGAGGACAGGGAGCGCGGCATCGCCGCCGGGGCCAACGCCTATATCCAGAAGTCCGGCTTTGACAGAAACAACCTTCTTTCCGTGGTGGAGCAACTGGTGTGAACGAGGAGGTTCCCAGGGGAGGCGCGTCTGTCTGCATACAGGCCGCCGGGGGAAAACGGACCATCCGGGTGCTGGTGGTGGACGATTCCGCCACGGCCCGGGCGGCCCTGCAGCAGATTTTGGCCACGGACGAGCAGTTTTTGGTGGTTGGGGTGGCCGAGGACGGGAGCGAGGCCGTCCAGATGGTTCCCGCCACCCGGCCGGACGTGGTGATCATGGACATCCACATGCGCGACATGGACGGGTTCGAGGCCACCCGCCTCATCATGGAACAGAACCCGGTGCCCATCGTCATCTTGAGCACCCTGGTGTCCCCGGACCGCATGGAAAACACCTTCCGGGCCTTGGACGCCGGCGCGGTGGCCGCCCTGGAAAAGCTCAAGGGCCCCGGCCACCCGGATTTTCCCCGCACCGCGGCCAAACTGCTCACCACCATCAAGCTCATGAGCGAGGTCAAGGTGGTGCGCCGGTCCAGGCAGACCGGGAAAGCGCCGGTTCCGGCGGCGCAGGAGAAGAGCCTTGTCACGCCTTCCGGCGGCGACGCGGAGGCCCTCCTGCGCGGCCGGGAGACCAAGCTGGTGGCCATGGGCGCGTCCACGGGCGGCCCGCCGGTCCTGCGGGAGATCCTGTCCAGCCTGCCCGCCAATTTTCCCGTGCCCATCGTGGTGGTGCAGCACATCACCCCGGGGTTTTTGGATGGCATGGTGCAGTGGCTTTCCCGGGAGTGCTCCCTGGCTGTGAGGATCGCAGGCCACGGGGAGGCGGCCGAGGCGGGAACCGTGTATTTCGCTCCGGACGGCCGTCATCTGGGGATCGACAAAAACGGCAGGTTGGTCCTGTCCGACGCACCGCCCGTAAACGGGCTCAAGCCCTCCGTGTCATGGTTTTTTTTTTCTTTTTTTGAGGCGTACGGTCCACGGTCCACGGGCGTGCTTCTTACGGGTATGGGCAAAGACGGCTCCCTGGAACTCAAAGAATTGAAGGACCGCGGGGCGGTGACCATCGCCCAGGACAAGGAGAGCTCCGTGGTCCACGGCATGCCCGGCTACGCCATCTGCATGGGAGGCGCGAGCCTGGTCTGCTCCCCCGGCGAGATCGCCGAGTTTCTCTTGGCCCAGGCCAGGGGCGGCGGCCGCCGTCTCCCATACCCGTCATCGAGAACCGGGTGACATCCGCAACCCAAAGCCGCAAGGCGGCCGGAAGGGAGGGCGAACCCATGGCAGACGATACGAAAAAAAACGATTCCATCGAAGACGATCTGGACGGGCTCCTCGGCGGGGATGAGCGCAAGGAAGAGCCGATTACCGCGCCGGAAGGCTTTCTTTCCGGCACCACCATCGAGGAGGAGGTGAGGTTCATCGACCCGGAGAACTTCGAGATCCTCATCGTGGAGGATTCCCGCACCCAGGCCATGCAGCTCCAGATGCTCCTGGAGGGCCAGGGCTACAAGGTGGCCGTGGCCCA
>JAFDHW010000400.1 GCA_019308705.1 Deltaproteobacteria bacterium | reverse complement strand
CCCGCAAAAGCAGAAAGGCGAACAAGACGCCGATGAGGACGCGGAGGGCCAGTACCATGCTTTTTCCTTTTCCCGGGTTGCCGCAAGGCAAAAACCATAGCACAAAGCCCGGGGAGGTCCAAAGGATAAAAGGTCGGGAAAAAGGCCCAAGCCAGGGCTTGCGCGCCGTGCCGGGCTGTGTTAGCTTACGTTTTCTTTACGGCCTCCGGCACGGTCCGGGGGCGAGAGCCGCTTGTGGTGAGTGTAGCTCAGCTGGTGGTAGCACCGGGTTGTGGCCCCGGAGGTCACGGGTTCAAGTCCCGTCACTCACCCCATGGATTCCAAAAGAAGATCCCCGCAGGCGATCGGCCTGCGGGGATTTTTCGTGCCCGAAAAAGGCGGGCGGTTATCCCGAATTATTCAGGGTAATTGGTGGATGATGGGAAAGTACGCTCCGCTTTTTCAACGCGCGAATAATCCGGGTTATTTCATCTCCACAGGTTTGGCTTCGGCCCTTTTCCTGGACGTTTCGCCGTTTGCCGGGCAGAAGTCCAGCGCCAGGGAGTTCATGCAGTAGCGCAGGCTGGCGGGTTCGGGGCCGTCGTTGAACACGTGGCCTAAGTGGGCGTCGCACCGGGCGCAGAGAACCTCCGTGCGCAACAGGCCCAGGCCCAGGTCCAGCTTCTCCCGCACGTTTTGCTCGGAAATGGGCGCATAGAAGCTCGGCCAGCCGGTGCGGGACTCGAACTTGGCGGCCGAGGAAAACAGGTCGTTTCCGCAGCAGGCGCAGGTGTAGACACCCCTTTGCCTGGACTCGACGTACTTGCCGGAAAAGGGCTTCTCCGTGCCTTTTTCCCTGGTGATGCGGAACACTTCGTCGCTGAGAATGGCTTTCCACTCCTTCTTGGACAACTCCACCCGCCCGGAGGCGTTTTCCTTGTCCGTGAGCCGGAGGGGAGAACTGCTGATTTTTTCCACAGAAAGGCCCCCTTTTCCGCCCCGCTTTGAACAGCCCGAAGCGGGGGCAAAGACAACTGCAAAAACCGCCAAGGCAAGGGCCACGGATGCCGCCATGTTCCGTATCGGTAAAAATGACATCAGGTTACAGCTCTTACCTGTTCAAACCACTAATCTACCCTACGCTTCCCCATACAAGCCCACAATATGTGAAGAACCCTATTTCCAATGGGTAAAACATTGTAGATACAGGATTTTTTTCGCAGGGTGATTGAAATGATTCTTTCAGCATGTTAGCAATGGACGCTGTGAGCAAGGTGCGGTGAATACGCCGCGCCCGGGTAACCTCGCACGCCAAGGAGGCTTTTCATGCCCGCGGAAGTGTATTTTTCCCGCATCCGGGCCCGCAAGCCCAAGGAGAACAAGGTAAACCGCATCCGCCGACTTTTTGAGCGCGCCGGGTTCTCCGCCCTGATCGAGGAGGGCGACCTGACCGCCGTGAAGCTTCATTTCGGGGAGATGGGCAACGACACCTTCTTGAACCCCGTATACGTGCGGCGGGTGGTGGACAGCATCCGCGCCGCAGGAGGAAACCCCTTTCTCACGGACACCGCCACACTGTATTCCGGGTCGCGCAAGAACGCGGTGGACCACTTGAAAACCGCCTTCCGCCACGGGTTCGCCTACTCCGTGGTGGGGGCGCCGGTGATCATCGCCGACGGGCTGAAATCCGGCAGCATAAAGACCGTGGACATCAACCAGAAATGGTTTGCAACGGTGAGCATCGCCGCGGACATCGCCGAGGCTTCGGGCATGATCGTGCTCTCCCACGTAAAAGGCCACGAGCTTGCCGGGTTCGGCGGGGCCATCAAGAACCTGGCCATGGGATGCGCCCCGGCCCGGGGAAAGAAGGACCAGCACTCCCTGCGGCCCGTGGTGGACCAGGACAAGTGCAAGGGCTGCGGGCTTTGCCGGAAGGTCTGCCCCGTGGGGGCGCCCGTGGAAGCCGGCGAAAAGACCTTCATCAATCCGGAGGTGTGCATCGGGTGCGGGGAGTGCTTGACCGTGTGCGCGGACAAGAGCATCACGTTTGACTGGGCCACGGACATCACCGAGTTCATGGAGCGCATGACCGAGTACGCCCTGGGCGCGGTCATGGGCAAACAGGACAAGACCGGGTACTTGAACTTCTTGCTCAACATCACCCCGGACTGCGACTGCATCCCCTGGAGCGATGCGCCCATCGTGCCGGACATCGGCATCTTGGCCTCCAGGGACCCCGTGGCCATCGACCAGGCCGCCTACGACCTCATCACCCAGGCCCCGGGGATTCCCCACACCAAGCTTTCCGGCGACCTTTCCCCGGGCGCGGACAAGTTCAAGGGCTGCTGGGACTACACCAAGGGAACCATCCAGATGACCTACGGCGAACAGATCGGCCTTGGCACCCGGGAGTACACCCTGGTGGAGGTGAAGTAAGGCGGCCCCTTGGGCCGGGCAGGGGCGCGGTTCGAAACCTGCCGGGGCGGCGCAAACCCGCCGTTTTCCCCCCTCCTCCATTGACTTTTGGGAAAGCAAGGGTAAAAAGGGACAGTTAACCCGGCTTACAGATTTTTTGGCCCGGCGAAAAAATGAGCGTTTGCCCGGAAAAAGGGCGCGGCGGGCCGCGGAAAACCCTTTCCCGGAGGACGGCATGGCGAGGCCGGACTGGCTGTTGGGATTCATCAAGAAGACCTTTCCGCGGGACATGAAAAAGCTGCGCTTTTTGCGCCTTCCCCTGGCCGGGAGGGTGGCGGAGCGCATGTTCTTTG
>JAFDHW010000399.1 GCA_019308705.1 Deltaproteobacteria bacterium | reverse complement strand
TATCCGCTCCCACGAAAAGCCTCACGCGCCGCAACACTTCTTGTACTTCTTCCCGCTCCCGCAGGGGCATGGGGCGTTTCGGCCCACCTTGGCGGATTTGTTCTTCTTGGGCTTTTGCTTCTGTCCGCCGGAATCTCCGTGGGAAAAGGACATCTGCTGCCTGGGCGGCCGGCGCATCTCCTCCACCTGCTCAGGCTGCTGGATCTGGATGTGGAACAAGTAGCGCACCACCTGTTCCTTGATGCGCTCGATGAGGTCCTGGAACATCTCGAACCCCTCCTTCTTGTACACGATGAGGGGGTTCTGCTGGCCGTAGCCCCGAAGGCCGATGCCCTGCTTGAGGTGGTCCATGGACAGCAGGTGGTCCTTCCACAAGGAATCCACCACCTGGAGGATGATCATGCGCTCCACGTAGCGCATCTCTTCTTCGCCGATGAGCTTTTCCTTGGCCTCGTAGGCGGCCATGGCCTCTTCAAAGATCAGCGTGCCCAGGCCCTCGGCGGTCAGCCCATTGAGGGTGTCCTCGTCCGGGGATATCCGGATGCCGAAATGGGTGAACGTGTAATCGTTTATGCCCTTCCAGTCCCAGTCCTCGGGCCGGGTGCGGTCGTCCGCAAACATGGCGCCCGCGCGCATGGCGATATCCTCCACCATGCCCTCCACCGAAGGCCTCAGGTTTTCGCCGGAAAGCGCCTCCCTGCGCTGGCGGTAGATGACCTCGCGCTGCTGGTTCATCACGTCGTCGTATTCCAAAAGCTGCTTGCGGATCTCGAAGTTGTGGGCCTCCACCTTGCGCTGGGCGTTCTCGATGGCACGGGAGATGAGCCCGTGCTCGATGGGCTCGCCCTCGGTCATGAGGCTGTTCATGAAGCCCTGGATGCGCTCGCCGCCGAAGATGCGCAACAGGTCGTCCTCCAGGGACAGGAAGAACCGGGAGGAGCCCGGGTCGCCCTGGCGGCCGGCCCGGCCGCGCAACTGGTTGTCGATGCGGCGGGACTCGTGGCGTTCCGTGCCCAGGATGTGCAGGCCGCCTAGGTCGGTCACGCCCTCGCCCAGCACGATGTCCGTGCCTCGGCCGGCCATGTTGGTGGAGATGGTCACCTGGCCTCGCTGGCCGGCCTTGGCCACGATCTGGGCCTCGCGCTCGTGGTTCTTGGCGTTCAGCACCTCGTGGGGGATGCCTTTCTTTGAGAGCTTCTTGGAAAGGTTCTCCGAGTCCTCGATGTTGATGGTGCCCACCAGCACGGGCTGGCCGCGCTCATGGCAGTCCATGATCTCCGCGATCACCGCGTCGAACTTCTCCTTCTTGGTGCGGTAGATGGCGTCTGGAAAATCCTTGCGGATCATGGGCTTGTTGGTGGGGACCACCAAGACGTCCAGGTCGTAGATTTTCTTGAACTCCGGCGCCTCGGTGTCCGCCGTGCCGGTCATACCCGCCAGCTTGTCGTACATGCGGAAGTAGTTCTGGAAGGTGATGGAGGCCAGCGTCTGGTTCTCGTTTTCGATCTTGACCTTTTCCTTGGCCTCCAGGGCCTGGTGCAGGCCTTCGCTGTAGCGCCGGCCGGGCATGAGGCGGCCGGTGAACTCGTCCACCAGGATCACCTCGCCGTTTTTCACGATGTAGTCCACGTCCCGCTTGAACAGCACGTGGGCGCGTAGCGCCTGGTTGGTGTGATGCAACAGCTCGATGTTCTTGGGGTCGTAGAGGTTCTCCACGCCCAGGGCCTTTTCCGCGCGGGCCACGCCCTCCTCGGTGAGGGCCACGGTGCGGGCCTTCTCGTCCACGGTGTAGTCCCGCTCCGCCTTCAGCCGGGGGATGATGGTGTCCACCTGGTAGTAAAGCTGGGTGCTTTGTTCCGCGGGCCCGGAAATGATCAAGGGCGTCCTGGCCTCGTCGATGAGGATGGAGTCCACCTCGTCCACGATGGCGTAGTGCAGGTCCCGCTGCACCAGATGCTCGGCGGAGTACTTCATGTTGTCGCGCAGGTAGTCGAACCCGAACTCGTTGTTGGTGCCGTAGGTGATGTCGGCATTGTAGGTCTGCTTCCTTTCCGCGTCGGAAAGCCCGTGGATGATGCTCCCCACGGTAAGGCCCAGAAACTTGTAGATCTTGCCCATCCACTCCGTGTCGCGGGAGGCCAGGTAGTCGTTCACCGTGATGATATGAACGCCCTTGCCCGTAAGAGCGTTCAAATACGCCGGCAGGGTGGCCACCAGGGTCTTGCCTTCGCCGGTCTTCATTTCCGCGATCTTGCCCTCGTGCAGCGCCACCCCGCCGATGATCTGCACGTCGAAATGCCGCATGCCCAGGGTGCGCACGGACGCCTCCCGCACCACGGCAAAGGCCTCGGGTAAAAGCTCGTCCAGGGACTCGCCGTTATGAATCCGTTCCTTGAACTTGAGGGTCTGGGCGGCAAGGTCCTCGTCGGACATGGCCTGGAAGGTGGGCTCCAGGCCGTTCACCGCCTCCACCAGGGGCATGATCCGCTTGATCTCGCGCTCGTTCTTGGTGCCGAACACCTTTTGAATCAGCGCAGTGAACATCCATATCCTCCTTGGGCGGCCGGCGGCCCCTGGCGCGCCCGCACCGCAAGCACGGGCGCATCCGCAAAAAGCCGCCTGAACAACCGCTAAAAGATTTCACCCGGATTATTCACGAAGCCTGATTTCCGTGCTGGCAAGGCTAGAGGGGTGAAGGCGTACTTTGGTACGCCGAGCCCCGATAACGCGGCCAGCGCGGAAATCGGGCGAG
>JAFDHW010000016.1 GCA_019308705.1 Deltaproteobacteria bacterium | reverse complement strand
GAAGGGTTCCACCACGTCCACCAGGGTGTCGGATTCTTCCTGCAGGGTGGCGGCGATGGCCTCGATACCCACGGGGCCGCCGCCGTAGAAGTTGATGATGGTGGCGAGGTACCGGCGGTCCAGGTCGGTGAGCCCCGCCTGGTCCACGCCTTCCAGAGCCAGGGCCTGTTCCACGGTTTGCCTGGTGATCTTGCCCTCGCCCTTTACCTGGGCGAAGTCGCGCACCCGGCGCAGCAGGCGGTTGACGATCCTCGGCGTGCCCCGGGCGCGCCGGGCCAGCTCCCGGGCGCCTTGTTCGTCCATGGGGATGTCCAGGATGCCGGCGGAGCGGCGGGCGATGGCCACCAGTTCGTCCACGGAGTAGAAGTCCAGGTTGCGAAAGATGCCGAACCGGTCCCGCAGGGGTGCGGAGAGGAGTCCCGCGCGGGTGGTGGCCCCCACCAGGACGAACTTCTTGAGCCTAAACCGGTGGCTTCTGGCGTGGACGCCCTTGTCGAACACGAAGTCCACGGCGAAATCCTCCATGGCCGGGTAGAGGAGTTCCTCCACGGACCGGGGCAGACGGTGGATCTCGTCCACGAACAAGACGTCGGCCTCGTCCATGTGGGTGAGGATGCCCAGCAGGTCTCCGCCCTTTTCCAGGGCCGGGCCCGAGGTGACGGTGATGCGGGAGCAAAGCTCGTGGGCGATGATGTGGGCAAGCGTGGTCTTGCCCAGGCCCGGCGGGCCGGACAACAGCACGTGGTCCAACGGCTCGCCCCGGGCCAGGGAGGCCTGGATGGCGATCTGAAGCGTCTTGACCACGTGCTTCTGGCCCACGTACTCCGAAAGCCGGGTGGGCCGAAGCACCGCCACCTCCGGGGCCTTTTCCTCCTCCTTTTCCCCGGGCCGGGGGGCGGGGGAAACCACGCCGCGTTTGTCTGCCCACTCGTTCATGCCGCGTCCTTCACGCCTGGTGCCGGTAGACCTCGTCAAAGAGCTGTTCGGGCGTGCTGATGGAGGGGTCGGCCTTGAGCGCCCGGGCGATCATCTCCCTGGCCTCGGCGGGCTTGTGGCCCAGCTGCTTCACCAGCACCTCCTCCACCTGCCTGGCGAACCCCGGGCTCTCCCCGGCGGCCGCCGGGGCGGCCTGTTCGGTTTCGTACGCCCAGGCGGCCACCTTGCCGCACAAGGAGGCCACCACCCGGTCCGCGGTGCGCGCGCCGATGCCCGGGAGCTTCCGCAAAAACGCCGCGTCCCGCTGTTCGATGGCCGCGGCGATTTTGCCCACGGGCTGGTTCAGGGCCAGGGCCGCCTTCACCGGGCCGATGGCCTCCACGGAGATGAAGCGCTCGAAGAACTCCTTCTGGCTCTCCTCGTTGAACCCGATGAGCACCGGCTTGGGGTTCTTTTCCGTGGCGTGGAAGTAAATGTACAGGGAGACCTCCTCCCCGATTTCCCGGGTGTCGAAGGTCGCGTCCACCACGCCGGGCAGGAGCACCTCGTAGCCCACCTGGCCGGCCAGGACCAGCACGCGCCCCTTGTCCCTCTTAAGAAGGGTCCCCTGCAGATACCCGATCATGCGCGCCTCCGGGGGCAGACCGGCTCCCCGGTCCGCCCGCAGTAGCGGAAAAGCCCGAGCAGCGCCAGGGCCGCGGCATCCGAGGCGTGGGACGGGGTGATGGGCGCGTCCAGGTTCAGGTGGCTCCGCACCGCGCGCTCCAGTTGCTTCTTGGAGGCCGCGCCGTTTCCGGTGAGCACCTGCTTGGCCTCCCGCACGGCCACCTCCGCCACCGGCACGCGGGCCTTGGTGCAGGAAAGGAGCACCACGCCCAAAACCTTTCCCAGGGTGAGCCCGCTCTTGGGGAAGCGGGGCAGGGAATAAGCCTCTTCCACCACCAGAAGGGACGGGGCCTCGGACGTGAGGATTTCGGTGAGCCGCTGGTGGATGACAAGCAGGCGGTCGGCGTCGGGCAGGGGCGGACGGGTTCGGATGGTGCCGTAGGAAAAGGAAACCACCCTTCCGGGCGCGCCCTCCACCACGGCCACCCCCGTGTCCGCAAGCCCGGGGTCGATGCCCATGACCTTCATGGAAAATTCCTGGCTCGAGGGAGAAGATGACGCCGAAAATAGACGAGCGGTGCCATTTTACTGGAAGGGAGGCAGAGGTAAACCCTTTTTTGCGAAAAGAAGGCGGCGGGTTCGTCCCCGGCGCGGAGAGGCCGCTTTTGCAGCCCGCCGCAGCAACATGACGTTGAAACGGGTCCTTTCTATCTACTCTAGGGCATCGAGCTTCTTGCGGGCGATGCCGGCCTCGGTGCTGCCCGGGAACCGGCGGACCAGTTCCTCCCACATGAGCTTGGCGTTGCCCGGGTCCTCCAGTTGAGCAAAGGCCATGCCCTGCTTCAGCAGTGCCGCGGGAACCTTGTTGCCCTTGGGGAAGTCTTCTATGACCTTCTGATACTCCAGTATGGATTTTTCATACCACTTTTCCTGGTAGTAGGTTTCCCCTATCCAGAACCGGGCGTTGTCCGCGTTGCGGGAGGCGGGGAACTTTTTCAGAAACTCCAAGAAAAGCTTGCGGGCGCGGGCCGTCTCGCCGTTGTCCAGGGTGGTCTTGGCCTTCTGGTACAGGTCCGACTCGCTGCCTGGTTCCGGAACGTCCGCAGCCGTGGCACCCCCCGCAACCGCCGAGGCCGGCGGCGGTTTCAGCCCCAGGTACTTCTCCACGGCGGCGATGCGGCGGGAAAGGTCCGCCAGGCGGTCCTCCAGCTCCGGGGCTTCGCTTTCCACCACCGGGGTCCCGGCGCCGTGGGACACGCGGTAGGAAAGTTCGTCGATGGCGCCCTGGAGCTTGGCCAGCTCCCCGCGCACCTCCTGGGCCAGCACCCGGGTGCGGGCGGCCTGCTCCCTGAGCTCCCGGGCGTCCTCGGCGTAGGTGTCCTTAAACTCCTGGAAGCGGGTGTCCATGTCCGCCACCTGGACCTCCGCCTGCACCACGCGGCCCCGGAGGTTGTCGTGCTTGCCCTTTAAGACCTGCAGGTCCTTGTACACGGTGACCATGTCCTGCCGCGCCGCGCAGCCGGACAACAGCGCCAGGGCGGCAACCAGAAGGAACCATGCTCCGTTCGCCTTGAAGATATAACGATTCATGACTCACCGGGGGAAGGGGTCGTTGAAAAACGGCGCCGAAGAAACGGACCCGCGGCGGGGGTGCCCTCCCGCCGCGGGTTTCCGATGGCCTGCGCCGGGATTACTGGACCACGAATTCACAGCGCCGGTTCAGCGACCAGGCCTCCTCGTTGTGGCCCTTGGCCAGGGGACGCTCCTCGCCGTAGCTGATGGTGGTGATGCGGTTCCTGTCCACCCCCAGGTCCACGAGGAAGTTCTTGGCGCTCTGGGCGCGCCGCTCTCCCAGGGCCATGTTGTACTCGTTGGAGCCGCGCTCGTCGCAGTGGCCCTCGATGATGATCTCGGTCTCGGGGTAGTTCTTCAAGAACTCGGCCTTTTCCCGCAGGATCTGCTGGGCCTCCGGGGTTAGGCGCGAACTGTCAAAGTCGAAGTAGATGCTGGTGGAAGTGAAGGCCACCTTGGCCTCGCGGAACCTGGCCTGCAGAAGCTCGCGCTCCCGTGCCGCCGCGGCCAGACGCTCGGCTTCCAGGGCGCGCTGGGCGGCCAGACGCTCGGCTTCCGCGGCGGCTTCCTCTTCCTGCCGGGCCAGGGCCAGGGCCGCTTCTTCGCCCGTGGGCGCTCCGCACAGTTCCTCCTGCAGTCCCCCCTTCTGCCTGGGCCCGCAGGACGCCGTCGCCAGCAACAAGGCAAGGGCCACCACCACAAGCCCCGTTATCCTCCACTTTTGCATCTTCCTCCTCCTTTCAAAACACCCCGTCTGGTTTCTTTCCGGGACGGATAATAGCTCCTAAACTTGTTCATCTTACCAAAGGCCCGAAAAAAAGGCGAGTTTGCACCGTGGTTTCAAAAAAACCCAGCAAAATCAGTAATCGGGCAGGTTTGGGGACCAGGCGGGCTCGGACTGCTCTCCGTCCTGGAGCAACAGGCGCCTTTTCTTCGTGCCCCGGGAAGTCATGACGTAAATGCGCGACTCGCCTTCCCGGGTACTGGAGTAGGCAATAAGCGTGCCGTCCGGGGACCAGCACGGAGACTCGTTGGAGCCCTCCTGCTGGGTGAGCCGCACCGGGTTTTCCCCGTCCGCGGACATGACCCAGATGTTGAACAGGCCGTTTTCCCTGCTCTGGTAGGCGATCATGTCCCCGCGGGGGCTCACGGCCGGGGCGTTGTTGTTGTCCCCTTCGTAGGTCAGGCGCCTGCTCTCGCCGGTTTCCGTGTCCAGGAGGTAGATCTGGGGGCCGCCGGACCGGTTGGACACGTACGCCATCCGCTTGCCGTCCGGGAACCAGGCCGGGGATACGTCAATACCCCAATTATTCGTCAGTCTTTTAATGATTTTTCCGTCCCCGGTCAATGAGTAAATCTCGGGGTTCCCGTCCCGGGACAGGCAGGCGGCAAGGATGAACTCCGTGGGGGACCAGGCCGGGGTGATGTTCAAGCCCTTTTGGGCCACCACCCTGCCCTGGCGGGTGGAAAGGTCCAAGATGTACAGGTGGGGCGCGCCGCCCTTGTAGGAGGTATAGGCCAGATGGGAGCCGTCGCGGGACCAGGCGGGAAACAGCGCGATGGACTCGTCTTTGGTCACCTGCTGGATGTTCTTGCCGTCAAAGTCGCAGGTGTAGATTTCCTTGTTGTTGGTGGCGGTGGAAACAAACGCGATACGGGTGTCAAAAATCCCGGCGGAGCCGGTGAGTTCCCGCACCACCTTCGCGGCGAAGCGGAGGATCATCCTGCGGCGGTCGCCAAGCCCTCCCTTGTAGCGCTTGCCTACCAACAGTTTCTGGCTGTAGGTGTCGAACAACCTGAGCTCCAGCACGAGCACATCATCCTGCACCGTGGCCTTTCCCGTGATCAGCAACTCCGCGCCGATGGCGGTCCAGTCCTTGAAATTCAGATGCTTGGCGGCCACCCCTTTGGAGAGGTCCGCGATGTAGGACTTCTGGGGCAGGATGTTGAAAAACCGGGTGAAGTCGAGCGCCTCGGTGATCTCCTCCGTGGCCTGGTACGCGGCCTTGGCCGCCGCCCGGCCCTCCCCGCTCAAAAACACGGGGATGGCCAGGGGGATGGCGCGCAGAAAGGGATCCTGGATCGTGATGTAGGTCTTGGCCGCCCCGGGCGGGGGAAACAGCGCCGCCGCGGCCAACAGGGCCGCCAGGACCGGAAAGAGCATTTTCGTTCTGCGCATGACGCCTCTTTACACCTCGGCCGGGACGCGGGCCACCCTGGTCAGCGGGGCGGGGTGAACACCAGGCCCACGGTAAACCGCGGCCGGGGATATTGGTCCGGCAACTTGGGGGCGGGGTCGGATTTTGCCACCGCCCTTTGCACGGAGTCGTCAAAATAGGGGTTTCCCGACCGCCTTTCGAACCACACGTCCGTGATGCGGCCGTCTCGCTCGATGGTGACCTGGATGACCGCCGTAAGCTCCTTTTCCGTCCCGGCCAGGCGCTCGGGGAAGGCCCAGTTGCGGTTCACGTGCCATTTGAGCTGCTGGGCGTACTCGTCCAGGTAGTCCGCCTCGGCGTCCGCGTCCTCGGCCCCGGGCGGCCCCACCCGGGGGCCCCCTTCACCCATCTGCCGCCGCACGGACTCCAGGGCCCGTTGGATGGCGGTGCTCCGGTCCTGTTCCACCTTCTTTTCCACGGAAGCCACCGCGGTTTCCATGGCCTGCTCCCGGTTGAAGGTCTTTTTCTTCAGGCTCCTTTTCACCTCGGCCTCGTCCGGGTCGCCCAAAGGCTCGGGGGGCCGCTCGTCCCGGGGCCGCGCCACCGGGGCCGCTTCCGGCTCGGGTTCCAGCGGCGGGGACGCGGGTTCGGGCGCAGGCGCGGGCTCCGGGGGCTCCTCCGCGGCCGCCCGTTCCTCTTCGGGTTCCGGAAGCGCGGGGGCGCCCACCAGGGTCACCGCCACCACCTCGGAGCCCTCGGGGATCCGGTAGAGGTTCAGTTCCGGGGAGAACAGGATCAGCAGGCCCACGAGGAGATGGCCAAGGACGGACGCGAAAAGTCCCCAGGCCCAGACGCGGTCCTCCTGCTTGGGGGCAAAAGGGGGGGTCATGATGCGTCGGAAGCCTTCTGTTCCTCTTCGCACTCCTCGGGGGAGGTGACCACCCCCAGGCGCTCGAAGCCCGCGTCCTTGATGCCGTCCATGACCCGAACCACCAGGCCGTAGGCCACGTTCTTGTCCGCCCTCAGATACACTTTCTGGTCCGGGTTGGCCCGGTTGATGACGGCCAGCTTGCCCAACAGGTCCGCAAGTTCAACGGGCCGGTCGTTCAAGAAGATCTTCTGCCGCTTGTCGATGCTCACCACCAGGTGGTCGTCTCCGGCCTGGATGGGGTCCGAGGAGGTCTGGGGCAGGTTCACATCCACGCCCTGCATCATCAGGGGCGCGGTGACCATGAAGATGATGAGCAAAACCAGCATGACGTCCACCAGGGGCGTCACGTTGATCTCCGCCATGAGGTTGTTGTCGCGGTTGCTGTTTATGGACATGGAGTCACCTGGCGAAAGGGAGGATTTCCCGCTCCACGATGCTCATGAACTCCAAGGAAAAGCCCTTCAGCTGCGAATCCAGGGACTTTAGCCGGGTCATGAAATGGTTGTAGGCGATGACCGCCGGGATGGCCGCGGCCAGGCCCGCCGCCGTGGCCACCAGGGCCTCGGAGATGCCCGGGGCCACCACGGCCAGGTTGGCCGAGCCCCTCAAGCCTATGCCGTGGAAGGCGTTCATGATGCCCCAAACGGTGCCGAACAGGCCGATGAACGGGGTGGTGTTTCCGGTGGTGGCCAAAAAGGACAGCCACTGGCTCATGTGGTCCACCTCGTTGTCCCCGGACCGGCGCAGGCAGCGCTCCACCGCGGACTGGGGCGAGCCGAACGAGGCGCCCTCATCCGTTTTCTGCCGGATGCGGGAAAGTTCCAGGTAGGCGGCCCTGAACGTCCTTCCCACCGGGCTGTTGGGCAACTTCTTGGCCTTGGCGAAGGCCTTGGAAAGGTCCGCGGTCTTCCAGAAATACTCCACAAAGGCCTCGTCTTCCCGCCGGGCCCGGCGGAACTGGATGGTCTTGGTGATGATGATGGCCCAGCAGGCCATGGAGAAAACAAGGAGCACCATGAGCACCAGCCGGACCATGAGCCCGGCGTTGGCGATCAAGCCCAGCACCTCGGTGTCGGCAACGTGCATTTAGTCCTCGATCGGTTTGAAAGGCATAATGGCGGTTTGGGAGGGATTTTTAGGGTGAAAAAAAACGTTTGTTGACCGCCCCTTACCTATACGAGGCCCCTTGTAGTGTCAAGGTTTTTGCGGATTTGGCCCCCTTTCAAGGCCTTGTCCTCACACAAAAAACAGGTTGCGGGTCCACTCTGCGCGAAAATGCGTTTCCCGCCGCGCAATTTCCGCGCCGGGCCGTTCGCTCCCGGCCTCCCGGGGCCCGGGCAGCCATGGGATGAGAAAATGCGGGACACCCTCCCCTGCGCCGCGCACGGGCCTTGATTTTGGCGCCGGGTTTTGGCAAAAAATACGATTCCGGCTTTTCCGGGGGCATTTCCCCAGGGGGACAATCATGATCCGACTCATCCGGGGTTTCCGGGACATCCTTCCCGAGCACACGGGCCTGTGGGCGCTCGTGGAGGGAGTGGCACGGGAACTCCTTGAAAACTTTGGCTTTTCCGAGATCCGGCTGCCCGTGCTGGAGCACACCGAGCTCTTTGCCCGGGGCATCGGCGCGGACACGGATATCGTGGAAAAGGAGATGTACACCTTCACGGACCGGAACGGGGATCTTCTGACCCTGCGCCCGGAGGCCACCGCCGGGGTGGTGCGGTCCTACGTGGAGCACGGCTTTTGCGCGTCCGCGCCGGTGCAGAAGCTCTACACCATGGGGCCCATGTTCCGCAGGGAAAGGCCCCAGCGGGGAAGGTACCGCCAGTTCTACCAGATCAACGCCGAGGTCCTGGGCGTCCAAAGCCCCCTGGCCGACGCCCAACTGCTGGTGCTGGTCCACGAGTTCTTTTCCCGCCTGGGCGTCACCGACGCCGCGGTACACGTGAACTCCCTGGGCTGCCCGAACTGCCGGAATCCTTACAAAGAGGAGTTGAAAAGCTACCTGGCGGCCAAATCCGGCCGGCTGTGCCAAAACTGCCTGCGCAGGAAGGAAACCAACCCCCTCCGGGTGCTGGACTGCAAGTCCGAACAGTGCGCCGAGGCCGTGGCGGGCGCGCCCTCCATGACGGACTGGCTGTGCGATGCGTGCAGGGACCACTTCGCCGCGGTGCTTTCCGCGGCCGAAAGCCAGGGCGTGGCCCTTGTGCTGGACCCCCGGCTGGTGCGGGGGCTGGATTACTACACCCGCACCACCTTCGAGGTGCGGACCTCCGCGTTGGGCGCGCAGAACGCCGTGGCCGGCGGCGGACGCTACGACGGGCTGGTTCAGCTTTTGGGCGGGCCGCCCAGGCCGGGGATAGGTTTCGCCGTGGGCGTGGACCGGCTGGTGGAGATTCTGGCCGCGCAGAAGGGCTATCCCCAAAAGTGCCCGGACGTATACTTCGCCTGCCTGGGAGATGCGGCAAAGAAGGCCGGGTTTTCCCTGGCGGCCGGGCTGGCCCGCGCGGGGGTCGCCGCCGAAATGGACTTCGACGGGGCGGGGCTCAAGGGACAGATGAAGCGGGCGGGCAAATCCGGCGCGCGCTTCGTGGTCATCCTCGGCGAGGACGAGCTCGCCGGACAAAAGGCCCAGGTGCGGAACCTGAAAACCAAGGAACAGACGGAACAACCCATGGAAGGGCTGGTGGAATCCCTGGCCCGCCGGGTGAAAGAGGAAAAGGACAATGGCTGACAAGCTCGGCGGCATGCGCAGGACCCACCACCTGAACGAACTTTCCACGGCCGACGCGGGCGCCCAGGTGGTGCTCATGGGCTGGGTCCAGAGACGGCGCGACCACGGCGGGGTCATCTTCGTGGACCTCAGGGACCGGGAGGGCATGACCCAGGTGGTGTTCAACCCCGAACACTCCGGCCCGGTGCACGAAAAGGCCCACGCCATACGCAACGAATACGTCCTGGCGGTACGGGGCAAGGTGACCCTCCGGCCCGAGGGCATGGCCAACCCCAACATGGCCACCGGCGACATCGAGGTCATGGCCGACGAGCTTCTCATCCTGGCCGAGGCCAAGACCCCGCCCTTCCTGATCGAGGACAACGCCGAGGTCTCCGAGGCCCTGCGTCTGACCTACCGTTACCTGGATCTGCGGCGGCCCCGCATGGTGGGAAACCTGGTGCGGCGGCACAAGGCCGTCCAATTCGTGCGCAACTTCCTGAACGCCGAGGGCTTCCTGGAGATCGAAACGCCTTTCCTGACCAAGAGCACGCCCGAGGGCGCGCGGGACTACCTGGTGCCCAGCCGGGTGAACCCGGGCCGGTTCTACGCCCTGCCCCAGAGCCCCCAGCTTTTCAAGCAGCTCCTGATGGTGTCCGGCTACGACCGCTACTACCAGATCGCCCGGTGCTTCCGGGACGAGGACCTGCGCGCCGACCGCCAGCCCGAGTTCACCCAGATCGACATGGAGATGTCCTTTGTGGGCGAGGAGGACGTCATGGCCGTGTCCGAGCGCATGATGGCCGGGCTGTTCAAGGAGGTCCTGGGGATCGAGCTTTCCCTGCCCTTCCCCCGCCTCACCTGGGACGAGGCCATGGACAAGTACGGCTTGGACAAGCCGGACCTGCGCTTCGGGCTTCCCCTTTGCGACGTGTCCGAGATCATGGAGAACACGGGCTTTAAGGTGTTCGCCCAGGCGGTGAAAAAGGGCGGCATGGTCAAGGCCTTGAACGTCAAGGGCGGCGCTTCCATGAGCCGCAAGGACATCGACGACCTCACCGGGCTGGCCGCGGTCTACGGGGCCAAGGGCCTGGCATGGATCAAGGTCAAGGAAGACTCCTGGCAAAGCCCCATCGCCAAGTTCTTCACCGACTCGGAGCGCGACGGCCTGGCCGCGGCCACCGGCATGGAGCCCGGGGACCTGGTGCTCTTCGTGGCGGACTCGTTCAAGGTGGCAAACGACGCGCTGGGCAACCTTCGAAACCACCTGGCCAAAAAGCTCGGCATGGTTCCGGAGGACAAGTTCTGCTTCACCTGGGTCACCCACTTCCCCCTGGTGGAGTTCAACGAAGGCGAGAACCGCTGGGAAGCCCTGCACCACCCCTTCACCGCGCCGGTGGAGGAGGACGAGGACAAGCTTTTGTCCGACCCCGGGTCCGTGCGCTCCCGGGCCTACGACCTGGTGCTCAACGGCGTGGAACTGGGCGGCGGGTCCATCCGTATCCACCGTACGGACCTCCAGAGCAAAGTGCTTGCCGCCCTGGGCATCGGCGCGGAGGAGGCGCAGGAGAAGTTCGGATTTTTGCTCAAGGCCCTGGAGTACGGCGCGCCTCCCCACGGCGGCATCGCCTTCGGCCTGGACCGGCTGGTGGCCATGATGTGCAACGAGCCCTCCATCCGGGACGTCATCGCGTTTCCCAAGACCCAGAAGGCCGCCTGCGCCATGACCCAGGCGCCCAGCACGGTGTCCGCGGCCCAGCTGGCCGAGCTGCACCTGCGGGTGAAAAAGACGGACTAAACCGCCTTTCCGCCCCCTTCCCGCGCGCCGCCGCGGCGGGCCACGAGGAGAAAAAACCGGACGCCTTTCTCCGGACCCATGATGGACTACAGGCCAACATCCGGGCCCTGCGGCGGCCCGGGAATCCCCGACGCCCACGGCAGACGGGCGTCCTACCTGCGGGTGTCCGTCACGGACCGGTGCAACCTGCGGTGCGCCTACTGCACGCCCGCGGCGTCCTTCTGCCCCAAGCCCCACCAGGAGATACTCACCTACGAGGAAATCCTCGCCGTGGTCACCCAGGCCGTGGCCATGGGGGTGCGCAAGGTGAGGCTTACCGGCGGCGAGCCCCTGGTGCGCAGGGGCCTGGAAACCCTGGTGGAGAAGATCGCCGCCCTGCCCGGGCTTTTGGACCTGTGCCTCACCACCAACGGCGTGCTTCTGGCGGACCGGGCAAAGGCCCTGGCGGACGCGGGGCTAAAACGCATCAACGTTTCTTTGGACTCCCTGGACGCGGAAACCTTCGCGCGCATCACGGGCCGCGACGCGCTGGACAGCGTTCTTTCCGGCCTGGAAGCGGCCGAGGCCGCGGGACTTTCGCCCACCAAGATCAACGTGGTGCCCCTTGCCGGCATAAACGCCCGCGAGGCCCCGGACTTCGCCCGGCTCACCCTGGAGAAGCCCGTGGCCGTGCGGTTCATCGAGCTGATGCCCGTGGGCCCGGCGGCGAGCCGAAACCGCGTGGCCGGCGTGGACACCCAAACGATCCGCCGGGCCGTCGAGGACGCCCTGGGGCCGCTTTCACCCATCCCCGGACACGACCTTTTGGACGGGCCGGCCGAGCGCTTTGCCCTTGCGGGAGCCAAGGGCGAGGTGGGGTTCATCACCCCGGTGACGGGCCACCCCTGCCCCTCCTGCAACCGCCTCCGTCTCACCGCGGACGGAAAGCTCAGGCCCTGCCTGCTGTCCGACGCCGAGACGGACATCCGCTCCGTGCTGCGCTCCGGGGGAAGCGAAAGGGACATCCAACAGGCTTTGGCCGCCGCGGTGGCGGCAAAACCCGCAGCCGGCCCCCGCAACCAGGGTGTGCTTTCAGGCTGCGCGAGGGTCATGCACTCCATCGGGGGGTAGCGCCCGGATTTTCCCCGTTTTCTGAAAAATTTCACCCGGCTCTCATGGGAAAATTTTTCCAAGGCAAGCAGGGTAATGCTTTACACGGCGGGCGTGGCGATGGTATCAAATAATGCTTTCCTCCAACCCCTTTTTCTTTCGAGGTTGCCATGGAAAAAGAAGAAATGGAATACTTCCGGCGAATCCTGACCGCCCAGCTGGAAGAACTGTTGAGCCAGGCCGGGGACACGGTTTCCGGCATGTCCACGCAGAAGGAAAGCTATCCCGACCCCACGGACCGGGCATCCGCTGAAACGGAAAGGAACTTCATGCTCCGCATCCGTGACCGGGAGAGCAAGCTCATCAAGAAGATCAAGAAGGCGCTGGACCGCATCGAGAACGGAACGTTCGGCATCTGCGAGGAGTGCGGGGAGGACATCTCCATCAAGCGGCTCAAGGCCCGCCCCGTCACCACCCAGTGCATCGAGTGCAAGACCAAGCAGGAAGCCATGGAGAAGGCTCTTGGCCTCTAGAGATGGCGGAGTCGACCTGCACATCCACTCCACAGCTTCCGACGGCTCCCTGTCCCCCCGGGAGATCCTGGCCCAGGCGGCAAGCCTGGGTCTGTGCGCGGTCAGCATCACGGACCACGACACCGTGGACGGGGTGCGGGACGCCCTGGCCCACGGGATTCCCGAGCCCCTTGCCTTCGCCACGGGCGTGGAGATCTCCACGGTCCCCCCGGAACCCTTCAACCAGGACCTGACCATCCACCTTCTGGGCTACCTGTTCGACGCGGACGATCCCGGGCTGGACGAGGAGCTTCGCGTGCTCAAGGACGCCCGGGCCAACCGGAACCCCCGGATCATCCAGAAGTTGAACGAGCTGGGGCTGCCCATCTCCATGGAAGAAGTGGCCGAGGTGGCGGGCGACGGCCAAGTGGGCAGGCCCCACATGGCGCGGGTGCTGGTGGACAAGGGGCTTGCGCCGGACACCAACGCCGTCTTTGACCGCTGGCTGGCCAAGGGCCGGCCCGCCTACGTGGACAAGTACCGGCTGTCCGTTCAACGGGCCGTGGAGGTGATCCGGGCCGCCGGGGGCGTGGCCGTTCTGGCCCATCCCTCCAGCCTGAACATGGATGATTCCACCCTGGCCTCCTTTGTGGAGGCCCTGAAGGACATGGGCCTGGCCGGCCTGGAGGCCTACTACACGGGACATACGCCGGCCATGGTGAAGAAATACAGGAAACTCGCCCGGCGCCTTTCGCTTGTGGTCACGGGGGGCAGCGACTTCCACGGGGCCAGCAAGCCGGCGGTGTCCATGGGCTCGGGCACGGGAGACCTCTTTGTTCCCTTTTCGGTCTATGAAGAGCTGGTTGCTGCGAAACCGTGACGCCCGGACAAGGGAGGTCCTCCCCGGGCTTGCCGAGCTGGAGGGCCGCCTGGGATACCGGTTTTCCGACCCCGCGCTCCTGGTCCAGGCGCTCACCCACGCCTCCTTTGCCAACGAGAGCAACGGCGAAGCGGCGGACAACGAGCGCATGGAGTTCTTGGGCGACGCGGTCCTCGGCCTGGCCGTGGCCCGGCTGCTGTACGAAACGGAAAGGAGCCGCCCCGAGGGCGACCTTTCCCGCATGCGGGCCGCCATGGTGAGCGAACCCACCCTGGCCCGGCTGGCCCGGGAAATCGGCCTGGGGCCCTTCCTTCGCCTGGGCCGGGGGGAGGCCGCCAGCGGCGGCCGGAACAAGGACTCCATTTTGGCCGACGCCATGGAGGCCGTGGTGGGAGCCATCTACCTGGACGCCGGGTTCCCCCGGGCCCGGCGGATGGTCTACCGCCTGTTCGCGCCGCTCATGTCCCGGGACGGGGAAAGATCCTTGGCCGGCGACTACAAGACACGGCTCCAGGAGTACGCCCAGTCCGCCCTCCACGTCACCCCCACTTACGAGCTTCTGGCCGAGGAGGGCCCGGACCACGACAAGACCTTCACCGTGCGGGTGTCCGCCGGGGAGCACCTGGCGGCCGTGGGCGAAGGCAAAAGCAAGAAATCCGCCCAGCAGCAGGCCGCCAAGAACGCCTGGATGCTCATCAAGGAAAAACCGCCGGTCAAGAAGCACTCCTCCTAGCCCGGGCTAACCCGGATTATTCATGAGCAATTTTGCCCGAGATCGAATTTTTCGTTAGTTTCAATCCGTTGGAGCTGTTTTTCGGGTCTTGCGCCAAAGACGGTCTGATTATTGGAGGAA
>JAFDHW010000398.1 GCA_019308705.1 Deltaproteobacteria bacterium | reverse complement strand
TAGAGGGGTGAAGGCGTACTTTGGTACGCCGAGCCCCGATAACGCGGCCAGCGCGGAAACCGGGCGAGCCCGAAGGGTGAGGAATTTTGCCCGAATGGCGGAATTCCTCAAATAATCAGACCGTCTTTGGCGCAAGACCCGAAAAACAGCTCCAACGGATCGACAATAAAGAAAAATTCGATCTCGGGCAAAATTGCTCATGAATAATCCGGGTTAGGCGAGATCCTGCTGGCCAGTTCCTCCTTGACCTCGTCGATGATCTCATAGAGGAAGTTCACATCCTCGAGGGTAAGGCGGCCTGCCTTGCGCTGGGTCTGGCTGCCGTCCTTCTTGGTGAACATCCGGGGCCCGATCTGCAGCTTGGGCTCGGACTGGTCGTATTGGTTGATGGACACCACCAGGCCGGTGTCCTCGCTTTCCCAGCGTTTGAGCACCTTGTCCTTTTCCGGATCATAGGGCATGGGGTACGCGCTCCGTATTCTCCCGGCAAAGCCGGTTGATGATTGCCGCCCGGCGGGGTTGGCCGGGCGACCCTGTTTTTAGCATGTTTTTAAACGCGGTTCAGGTGGAAATGCGGGAAAAATCCGCGAACCGGGCGAACAGGCCCGCGATCTCCCCCAGAAGCGCCAGCCGGTTTTTGCGCAGGCTCTCTTCCGGGGCCAGCACCAAGACCCCGTCGAAAAACTCGTCCACCGGGCCTTTGAGCGAGGCCACGGCCTTCAACGCCTGTTCCACCTCCCCGGCGGCAAGGAACTTTCGGGCCTTTTCCCGGACCCCGGCAAGGCGGCGGAAAAGCTCGGACTCGCAGGGCTTTTGGAACAGGTCCGGATTCACCTGGGCGCCTTCGTGCGCCTCGCCCTTTTCCCTGGCCTGGCGGATGATGTTCACCACCCGCTTGAACGCCGCGGCGAGTTCCTCGAAGTCCGGCCGGTCCTTCAAAGTGGAAAGGGCGGCGGTGCGCTGCCAAAGGTCCGGCGCCACGGTGGCCCCGGCTGCGGCGGCCGCGGAAACCAGGTCCCGGGCATATCCCCGCTCCACCAGCATCTGGGCCATGCGGTCTGCGAAAAAGGAGAGCACCTTGGCCCGGGTTTCCCCGGGGTCCGCGCCGGCCTTTTCCGCCACCGGGGCAAGAGCCTCGTCCGCCAGCCACTCCAGGGAAAGAGGCAGGTCCCGGTCCACCAGGATGGACACCATGCCGATGGCCTGGCGGCGCAGGGCATAGGGGTCCGACCCGCCCGTGGGCACCAGCCCAACGGCAAAGCACCCGCAGATGGTGTCCATCTTGTCCGCCAGGGCCAGGATGACGCCTTCCGGGGTTTCGGGCAGCGCGCCGCCCGCATGGGTGGGGCGGTAGTGCTCCTCCACGGCCGCGGCCACGGGCTCCGGCTCGCCGTCCGCCAGTGCGTAGATGCGGCCCATGACGCCCTGGAGGTCCGGGAACTCTCCCACCACCTCGGTGACCAAGTCCGCCTTGCAGAGCAGGGCCGCCCGGCGCACGTTTTTCTCCAGGACGGCGTTTTCCGGGAAAAGCTTTTTGGCGACGGCCGCGGCCAGCCGCTCCACCCTTTTGGCCTTTTCCTCCATGGTTCCCAGGGCGGCGGTGAACAGTACGCCGGAAAGTTCGGGAACACGGTCCGCCAACGGGCGCCCGCGGTCTGTCTCAAAAAAGAACCGGGCGTCGGAAAGCCGGGCCCGCAGCACCCGCTCATGGCCCCGGGCGGTGAGGGCCGGGTCCTTGGCCAGGGTGTTGTTCACGGCCACAAACGCGGGCAGAAGCCGGTTTTCTTCGTCCACCACCGGAAAGTACTTCTGGTGCTTTTCCATGGCCGAGATGAGCACGGGCCGGGGGACCTCCAAAAATTTTTCGTCGAACCGGCCGCCCACGGACACGGGGTATTCCACCAGGTTCTTCACCTCGTTCAACAGCCGCTCATCCATGAGGGGCCGGCCGCCGAGCTTCGCGGCCACCTCCGCAACCTCCTTGCGGATGATCGCCGTCCGCTTGTCCATGTCCGCAATGACCCAGGCCTGTTCCAGCGCCTGTTCGTAGTCCTCCGGCCGGGCCAGGCTCACGGTCTTGCCGTGCATGAAGAAATGGCCGCGCACCTTGCGGCCGCTTTTCACGCCGTTCACCGTAAAGGGGACCGCGGCCTTGCCGAACAGGGCGGCGAGCGTGTGGATGGGCCGGGCAAAGGCCATGGGCCGGTCCGCCCAGCGCATGGACCGGGGAAAGGGGATGGAGGAAACCACCTGCGCCAGCATCTCCGGCAGCAGGCTCTTGGTGGGCCGGGCGGGCTCGGAAACCTCCGCGGCCAGGTACTCGCCCTTTTCCGTGGTGGTGCGCACAAGGTCCTTCAGCGCCACGCCGGCCTTTTCCGCGAACTTTTGCGCGGGCACGGTGTAGTTGCCGTCCGCGTCCACGGCCACCTTCACGGGAGGCCCCACCATGGTCTCGGTCTTGGGCTTTTGCTTTACGGCCACGTTTTCCACGATGACCGCAAGCCTCCTGGGCGTACCCAGGGTACGGATCTTTCCGTGGAACACGCGGGCGCGTTCGAGCCTTGCGGACAAATCCGCGGCCATGGCGGCCAGGGCGGGCTCGATGTAGCCCGCGGGGATCTCCTCGGTCCCGATTTCCAACAACAGCGGTTGCATTTCCAAACTTTCCGAAAAAACCCGGGCCGCGACCCGGGGGGTTGATCCCTTACGCCCCGCCGGAGAGCAGGGGGAATCCCAGTTCCTCGCGCTGGTGCAGGTACGCCTTGGCGCTTTC
>JAFDHW010000397.1 GCA_019308705.1 Deltaproteobacteria bacterium | reverse complement strand
GAGCCGGCCGGCTCCACAAAAGACGGATTGAGGGGGCCGTATCCCGGTTTTAGGTCCCGGACCTCTTTATGATAATCAAAGCCAGGTGTTTTGCAAAAAAAAAGGTGGGCATGCCAGGTGTATTCGGCCAAAATCCTGTGATTCTACCCTTTTGGCGATACGGTATTTTTTCCTTTTGGTCAACTCTCCGGCAGGGCCAGGGGGAGGAGCAGGCCGGTTTCCGGCTCCCAGACCAGGCAGGTCCCGCGGGTGAGGGCTCCGCAGGTGACCACCGCGGGCCGCAAAAGGCGCACCGGGCTTCCCGGCGCAAGGGGGACGCGGGAAAGCCCGCCTTTTCCCGGCCGGACCACGCGGGGGGCGTGGGAGTGGCCCCGGAACACGAGCCCCTGGGGTTGTTCGGAGAAAAACAGGGCGCACTCCGCGTCCCCCATGTCCCGCACCATGGCGGAAAGGCCCATGCGCCCCACAAAGGGAAGGCTGTGGGCCATGACGGCCCCGGCCACCTCCCGGGCAGGGGACAGGCCCTCCAGGAAATCGAAGGATGCTTCTGAAACCAGCCCGGCGGCCGCGCCGTGGCGGGAGGCCAACAGCAGGTGGTCGTTGTTTCCCCGCACGCACAGCACGCGGGCGCCGCGCACCAGGTCCACGCAGGCGTCCGCGGTTTCGGGCAGCGAGGAGTCGCACACGTCGCCCAGATGCACCAGGGTGGCGCACCTCTTGTCCCTGAGCAGGCGGATGGCCGCGGCCAGGGCCTTTTCGTCCCCGTGGCTGTCCGCCATGATTCCCACCCTGTGGGGGGATGTTTGCCCGGCCGCGCTCATTTTCCGGCCAGGTCCGTTTCCGGCACGGGCATCAAGGTCACCATGGCGCGGGCCGTGTGCTTTTCCCCGGCCCCGGTCTTTTCGAACACGTCGGACTCGCCGATGCACACCTTGCGGCCCCGGCGGATGAGGCGCGCCCGGCAGCAAAGCCGGTTTGCGGACGCGGGGCGCAGGAAATTGATCTTGAATTCGATGGTGAGGATGCGCGTGTCTTCGGGCACGGTGGTGAAGGCGGCGTAGCCTGCGGTGTGGTCCGCCATGGCGGCTAAAACCGCCGCGTGGATGAACCCGTCCTGCTGCCGGTGGTGGGGCTTTACGTCAAGCGCGCTCTCAAACTCCCCGAAGCGCGCGTCCGTGGCCCGGATGCCCGCCCATTGTATGAAGCCGTTGGAAAAGTCCGCCAAAAGCGCGTCCTTGCGCTCCGAAGACAAGCTTTCCATCATTAACCCTTCTAACCCGGATTATTCACGCGTTCGATTCGCGCGAGAGCAAGGAAGGAGGAGGGAAGCTGTACTTTTGTACCGCGACCGCCTCCTGACGCAGCTACCGCGTGAATCGGGCTCGCCGGAAGGGTGAAAAATTTCGCCGATGTCAGCATTCCCCAAAGAAACAGCGTGCTTTTTTCAAGGACCCTTCAACCTGTTTATGGAAAATCCCGCGCCCAAAGACAAGCCCGTGTTATGCGCGGGAACCGTTATCCGAAACGATCCGGGTCAGGCCCCCAGAAGCAGGCTGGCGGTGATGAAATAGAGCAAAAGGCCGGTGATGTCCACGACCGTGGTCAAAGCGGGGCTGGCCACCACGGCCGGGTCCCATTTCATCTTCGCCGCCCCCAGGGGCAACAGCGCGCCGATGAGGGTGGCGGTGACCACCTGCAGGCCCAGGGCCAGGGATATGGCTCCCCCGATCCTGACCGGGGACACGGATGGGGGGATGCCGGAGCCTTCCCCGAACAAAAGGACCCTGGCGAAGGCGATGAACCCCAGCACCACGCCCAGAAGAACGGCCACCCGGAGCTCCTTGGCCAGGATGCGGGTCACGTCGCGGGGAAAGACTTCCTTCAAGGCCAGGGCCCGGACCACCAGGGTGGCGGCCTGGCTTCCGGTGTTGCCCCCGGTGTCCGCCAGCATGGGCATGAACGTGGCCAGCACGGCGAAGTGCAGGAGGAGGCCTTCGAAACGCTGCACGATGAACCCGGACACCAGCCCCAGGACCGCCAGGGCCATGACCCAGGGGACCCGGTTCTTGAAGTGGGCCCAGGAGGATGTGCGCAGGTACACGCCCGCCTCGTGGCTGCCGGCGATGGCCATGAACTTTTCCATGTCCTCGGTGTGTTCCTGGGTAATGATGTCCAGGGCGTCGTCGTGGGTGATGATCCCCACCAAGGCCCCCTCGCTGTTCAACACCGGCAGGGCCAACAGGTCGTATTTCTGGATCTTGGCCGCCGCCTCCTCCTGGTCCTCTTCCGCCATGGCGTAGACCACGTCCTTGTGCATGATGTCGGCCACCAGGGAGTCCTTGCCCGCCAGGATGAGGTCCTTCAGGGAGACGAAACCCAGGAGCTTGCGGCCTTCGCCCACCACGTAGGCGTAGTAGATGGTTTCCTTGTCCGGAGCGATCTCCCGCAGGCGCTCGATGGCCGCGGAGGCGGTAAGCTCCGGGGAGAGGTCCGCGTAATCCGAGGTCATGACCGCGCCCGCGGTGCCTTCGCGGTAAGCGGTCAGCCGGCGGATGTCCTCCCGTTCCGCCTGGGCCAGGGCCGGCAACACGGTTTCGCGCCGGTCCGGCGGAAACTTCTTGAACAAATCGGCCCTGTCGTCGGGGGACATGTGGGTGAGCAGGCGGGCCACCACGTTCCTGGGCAGGTTCTGAACCACGCCCGTCTGCCGTTCCGCGTCCAGGTGGCTGAAGATCTCCGCCCTCCGGGGATATTCGGCGTGGCGGAGCACTTCCCAGG
>JAFDHW010000396.1 GCA_019308705.1 Deltaproteobacteria bacterium | reverse complement strand
GCTCGCCCGATTTCCGCGCTGGCCGCGTTATCGGGGCTCGGCGTACCAAAGTACGCCTTCACCCCTCTCGCCTTGCCAGCACGGAAATCAGGCTTCGTGAATAATCCGGGTTAACCCCCTGTTCTCAGTGCGCTTCCGCCCAGCTTTTGCCCCGGGCGATGTTCACTTCCAGGGGCACGTCCAGGTTCCAGACGCCTTCCATCACTTCCCGGATCAGCTTTTCGGCCTGGTCCGCTTCTTCTTCCGGGGCTTCGAAGACCAGTTCGTCGTGCACGGAGAGGAGCATCCTTGTCTTCAGGCCTTCTTCGGCCAGGCGGCGGTGGATGGCCAGCATGGCGAGCTTGATGAGGTCGGCGGCCGAGCCCTGGATGGGGGTGTTCTTGGCCGTGCGTTCGGCGGCTTCGCGCTGGACGCGGTTTTTGGCGTTGATGTCCGGCAAAAGGCGGATTCTGCCCGCCAGGGTGGAGGTCTTGCCTTCGGCCCGGGCGCGTTCTACGGCCTGGTCCATGAAGGTTTTCACCCCCTGGTAGGCGTGGAAGTAGTTTTCGATGTACCGGCGGGCCGTGGCCACGGTGACGCCGATTTCCTGGGAGAGTTTGTACGGGCCCATGCCGTAAACGATGCCGAAGTTGATGGCCTTGGCCTGGCGGCGCATGGCGGGGGAGACGAACCCCGGGTCCAGCTCGAACACCTCCGACGCCGTGCGGGTGTGGATGTCCTCGCCCTCGCGGAAGAGCTTGAGCAGCAGAGGGTCGCCGGATACGTGGGCCAGGATGCGGAGCTCCACCTGGGAGTAGTCCGCACTGATGAGCACGCAGCCCGCCTCGGGCACGAAGGCCTCCCGGATCTTGCGCCCTTCCTCGGTGCGGATGGGGATGTTCTGCAGGTTGGGGTCGGACGACGACAGCCGGCCCGTGGCGGTGACGTCCTGGTTGAAGGACGTGTGCACCCGGCCGGTCTCCGGGTGGACCAAGGCGAGCAGGGCGTCCGCGTAGGTGGATTTCAGCTTGGCCAGGCCGCGGTACTCCAGCACCAGGGCGGGGATCCTGTGCCTTAAGGCCAGGGAGGTCAAGACCTCCACGTCCGTGGACCACCCGGTCTTCTTCTTGGTCTTCTTGCCGAAGGGAAGCTTCAGCTTTTCGAACAGCACCCGCCCCAGCTGCCTGGGCGAGGCGATGTTGAACTCCTCGCCCGCCAGGGTGTAGATCTGCTTTTCGATGGCCTCCATCTTTCTGGCGAAGCCTGCGGATGCCTTCGCGAGCTTGTCTGTATCCACTCTGATCCCGGCCATCTCCATGTCCTTGAGCACCCGTACCAGCGGCATCTCCAGGGAAAAGAACAGGTCCGAAAGCCCGTTTTCCGAAAGAAGGGGCTCCAGCTTCCTGCGCGCCATCCAGGTGATGTCCGCGTCCTCGCACGCGTAGGGCGCGGCCTTTTCCAGGGGTACCTTGTCAAAGGTCACCTGCTTGGCGCCCTTGCCCGCCACATCATGGTACGCGGTCATGCAGTGGTCCAGGTGGTCCACGGCGATCTGGTCCAGGGAGTGGGCCCTCTGCCCGGGGTTCAGGAGGTACGAGGCCACCATGGTGTCGAACTCCACCCCGGAAAGTTCCACCCCGTGGCGCGAAAGCACGATCCAGTCGTACTTGATGTTCTGTCCGGTCTTCCGGATCCTTTCGTCCTCCAGCACGGGGCGGAGGATGTCCAGGGCGGTCTGGTGGTCCAAGTGGTCCGGCGCGCCCAGGTAGGTGTGGCCCACGGGCACGTAATAGGCCTTGTGGTCCGTCCAGGCAAAGGAGAGCCCCACCAGGTCCGCCCGCATGGGGTCCTTGGAGGTGGTTTCCGTGTCCAGGGCGAAGCTGCCGGCTTCGGCCAGGTCCCGGGCCAGCTTTTCCACGCCCTCCCTGGTGAGCGCGACTTCGTACTGCTTGTGGGAAAGGTCCGCGGGGCTGGAGTATTCCTCGTAGAGCTGGCGGAACTCCAGCTTCTTGAACAGCGCCGCCAGCTTTGGCTTGTCCGGTTTCGGCAGGCGGAAGGCCTCGGGGTTGAACGCAACGGGCGCGTCGTGGGCCATGGAAACAAGCCTGCGGCTCAAAAACGCCTGCTCGCGGTGGGCCTCCAGGTTCTCCCGCTGCTTTTTGGCGGAGATCTCGTCCAGGTGCTCGTACACCCCCTCCAGGCTGCCGAACCGCTGGATGAGCGCGGCCGCGGTCTTTGGTCCGATGCCGGGCACGCCGGGGATGTTGTCCGAACTGTCGCCCATAAGCGCCATGACGTCGGTCAGCTCCCTGGGCGTCACCCCCGTCTTCTCCTGGATGTACGCCGCGTCCTTGACCACGTCCGCCATGGGGTCGTACACCACGCAGTTGTCGTCCACCAGTTGGTTCATATCCTTGTCGCCGGAGACCACCACCACGTCGAACCCCTGCTTCCGGGCCTTGTCCGCCAGGGTGGCGATGACGTCGTCCGCCTCATACCCCTCCTGTTCCAGCACCGGAAAGCCGAACGCTTCGGAAAGCTCCCTGATGTACGGGATCTGTACGGCCAGCTCGTGGGCCATGGGCGGCCGGTTGGCCTTGTACTCGGGATACGCCTCGTGCCGGAAGTTTTTGCCCTTGGCGTCGAAGACCATGGCCCCGTACTCCGGCTTTTTCTCCTGCAAGAGCTTCACCAGGGTGCGCGTGAATCCGAAGACCGCGTTGGTGGGCAGCCCCCGGGAGTTGGACAACCCCCGGATCGCGTGAAACGCCCGGTGAATGTACGCCGTGCCGTCGATAAG
>JAFDHW010000015.1 GCA_019308705.1 Deltaproteobacteria bacterium | reverse complement strand
GCGGCACGGTCTACGTGCACGGGTACTACGTGCTGGACACGGTGAGCGGCAAGGTCGTAGGTCAAAGCGTGAACGTCTACGACGTGGCGCGGCGGAAGAAGGAAAACAATTACTGAGGCAAACGGGCAAAGCCCATATAAAAAGGGGGAGGCCGGAAAAACGGGACTCCGCCTCCCCCTGCTTATTTCTGGCTCAGGCCAGGCGCGCACTGGCCAGAAACGACGGGGTGCGCCAGAGCTTGAAAAAGGTCACGGACCGGGACAGGAGCTTGCCCGTGTCCTTTTCCTTGACTATTCCAAAGCAGGTGGTGTGGGAAACGGGCAGGTTCCAGGGCCGGATGTGGACCTTCTCGCCGACGAACTCGTATTCGGTGGCGCCCACGGTGAAATCGAACGTATAACGGATCTTGCCCTCGGTGAAGTAGAGAAGCTCCAGGATGCCCTTGCAGGGCGCGCGGAAGCACAAGGCCCCGGCGGTGACCGTGCCCTCCAGCGGCTGGGTCATGAAGTCTGAGGACACGGGATTTATCCAGCGGACCAGGCTTTTCGGCCCCCAGGTGACCCTGAACTCGAAAGGGTGCCTGCCCGGCGGGCCCATGCCCGGCTCGAACTCGTGATACCCGCTCATCACCTCGTCCATCTTGAAGCCAAGGCGGCCCTCGGAAAGCATCTTCCGCAAGTCACTCAACCGTCCCATGAATCCCCCACAAAACCGTTATGGAACCGCCGTAGCCGGGCAGGTTCCGGGTTCAAATCCAAAGCCCGAGGCTTCCGGCCTCGTTTTCCCGTATCCCTGCCATACCACTTTTCGCCCACCCTTTGATAGCAAAAACTGCACGGGATCAGTTGATGTTCAACTGGTTCT
This sequence comes from Deltaproteobacteria bacterium, assembly GCA_019308705.1. Lineage (GTDB taxonomy): Bacteria > Desulfobacterota > Desulfobacteria > Desulfobacterales > Desulfatibacillaceae > JAHJUF01. The sequence goes on along the minus strand of JAFDHW010000015.1, from coordinate 13,344 downwards.
TCAGCACCTCCGGATCCTTGCCCAGGGCCAAAAGCGTCATGGAAGAGAGCACGTTGGACACCGGCGAGAACATCCGGGTGAGCTTGCCTACGCCGTTTAACACGTTGACCATCTCCACGGCCTTGCCCTTTTTCACGGCCTTGAAGATGATGCGGGCCACCCGCTGGGGACTCTGGGAATACAGGGGCAGAAGCAGCATGGACAGCTTGGAACCCCAGGTGTCGCAGGCCGCGTCGTTGTAGAAGCCCGTGTTTACCATGTAAGGATAGACCGTGGTCACCTTCACGTCGAACTTCTTGAGTTCCAGACGCAGAAGCTCGGAAAACGCGCCCAAAGCCAGCTTGATGATGGAGTACGGCCCCCAGGTGGGCAGCCGGAAAAAAGCCTGGCCGGAACTGACGTTTACAATGTGGCCCCTGCCCTGGCGGATCATGTGGGGCAAAAACGCGTACACGTGGTAGAGCGGCCCCCAGAAGTTGACATCCATGAGCTTTTTCCAGGTGTCCAGGGAGGTCTCCACGATCTCCGCATTGTGGCCGATGCCAGCGTTGTTCACCAGGATGTCCAGGCCGCCGTGGGTGCGGATGACCTCTTCGGCCATGGCGCTCACCTGCTCCCTGTCGGCAACATTCACCTCGTAGGTATGCACGGAAGCCCCGCCCGCGGAAAGCTCCGCCGCCGCTTTTTCCAGGGCCTCGCCGTTGATGTCCGTCATGATGAGTACGCAACCCTCCTTGGCGAACTCGTTGCACAGGCACTTTCCTATGCCCTGGGCCGCCCCGGTGATCAGCACCTTCTTCCCCGCCATGTTCCGGTACGCCATGGTCTTCCTCCTAACCCGGATTATTCACGAGAAGGATGTTCCCCTCATCGAGGTGCGAGAATTTTTCCACTCGTTAAATTTCAACATAAACCAGGTGAGACCGGTTTGCAAGTGGTTTCTTAACGACCGGTAAAGATTTTAAGGTTTGAAAAATACCAGGGTTTCGTCCCATAAGAAGCGGCCGAATTCAGGAAGGGAACGGGAAAATTTTGCCCGGGTTCAGTACCCCCTTGGGATCAAAGACTTTTTTGATGCCCTGCATGAGGCGGATCCGCTCCGGGGAAACCTCCATGGAAAGGTACGGGGCCTTGGTGGTGCCCACCCCGTGCTCGCCGGACAGGGTTCCTCCCAGGGAAATGACGGTGGAAAACACCTGGTTTAGAACGTAATCCGCCTTCCGGGCCTGGCCGGGGTCGGACTTGTCCAGCATGATGTTGAAGTGGATGTTGCCGTCGCCGGCGTGGCCGAAGCTCACCATGGTGAGGCCGGTTTCGGCGCGCAGGGCCTCCACCTTTTCCACTAGGTCCGGGATGCGGGAGATGGGCACCACGACGTCTTCGTTGATCTTGTGGGGGGCGAAGGCGAACAGGGCTGGAGAAACGGCCTTGCGGGCGGCCCAAAGCTTTTTGGCCTCCGGGCTGTCCGGGTGGGTCTGGGTGAACCGCGCCCCGCTCTTTTGGCAGACTTCCGCCAGCGCCCCGGCCTGGCGGTCCGCCTCCCCGGGGCTTCCGTCCACCTCCATGAGGAGTACCGCGCCCGCGTCCGTGGGCAGGCCCGCGTTCATCGCTTTCTCCGCGCATTGCAGGGAGCCGGAATCCAAAAACTCGATGGCACGGGGCACTTCGCCCGCGGCGAAAATATCGGCCACGGCCCGGCCCGCGGCTTTCATGGTATCGAACACCGCGGCCACGGTGCGCACGGCCCGGGGCAGGGGCAGAAGCCGCAGGGTGACGCGGGTGGCCACGGCCAGGGTGCCTTCGGAGCCCACGATGAGCCGGGTGAGGTCAAAGCCCACCACGCCCTTGAAGGTGCGCGCGCCGGTCTCCAGGACCTCGCCCGCGCCGGTGACCGCCTCCATGGTGAGCACGTAGTCCCTGGTGACCCCGTACTTCACCGCCCGGGGGCCGCCCGCGCACTCGGCCACGTTGCCGCCGATGGTGCAGTAGTCCGAGGACGAGGGGTCCGGCGGGTAGAACAAGCCCAGCTTCTCCACCTCCCGGTGGAGCCGGCCCGTGACCACCCCGGGCTCAACGTCCGCGGTGAGGTTGGCGGCGTCGATAGAGAGGATGTTGTCCATGCGGGACAGGCACAGCACCACCCCGCCCTGTACGGGCACCGAACCGCCGGTCATGCCCGTGCCCGCGCCCCGGGGGATGACAAAAAAACCCCGCTCGTTGGCCAGGCGCACCACGCCGGCCGCCTGCTCCGTGGTTACCGGGAAGACCACGGCCTCGGGCGGGTACCCGGAAACCGAGGCGTCGTAGCCGTAGACCCGCGCCCGGCACGGGTCCGCAGCCACGTTTTCCGCGCCCAAAAGGCGCTTTAGAGCGCGCAGGGTGGAGTGTTCCAGGGGCATGAAAAATCCTTTCTTTGCCGACTAAACCAGAAGCCCCGGCCAATGGCAATAGCAGCGCCGGCGGCGCGCCGGGCCACGGGCTGCTGGACAAGTCCTCTCTTGTCGTGGGATAACCATGCAATCCCCTGCCAGGAGACGCACCATGTACAACGTCGCCCTTCTTCATTGCTCGGAATACGAGCACGAACTGCTGAAAGACCGCGTCCGGCGGGCGCTTTCCCTCATCGGGTTCGACCCGGCGCGCTTTTCCGGAAAGCGCGTGGGTCTAAAACCCAACCTGCTCATGCCCTTTGCCCCGGACCGGGCCGTGGTCACCCACCCGGAATTCTTCCGGGCCGCGGCCGCGGTGGTCAAGGAAAACAACGGCGTTCCCGTGCTCACCGAGTGCCCCAATTTCCTCTCCCAGCAGGCCACCGTGGACAAGGTGGGCTACGGCGGCATCCTCGCCGAGCTGGGCGTGGACATGGCGGACATGGACGAAACCGCCTCCCTGCCCAGCGCCGGCGGCGAGCTGTACAAGAAGATCGACGTCAGCAAGGCCGTGCTGGAGGTGGACATCCTCCTCAACCTGGCCAAGATGAAGACCCACGCCTTCACCTACCTTTCCGGCCCGGTAAAGCACCTGTTCGGCGTGATCCCGGGCATCCGCAAAAGCCGCATGCACATGCGCCTGCCGGACAACGAGCGGTTCTCCACCTTCCTGCTGGACCTCTACGCCGGGCTTTGCGCGCATTTCGCCCCGCCGCGGGCCATGATCCACCTGGTGGACGGCGTGCTGGCCATGGAGGGCAACGGACCCGGCCCCAGCGGCACGCCCAAGAGGATGAACGCTGTTTTGGCCGGGGAAAACGCCCTTGCCGTGGAAAGAGTCATCGTGGCCATCACGGGGCTGGACCCGAACAAGCTCTACACGCTTATGAAGGGCGCGGCCCGGGGCATGGGACCCGGCTCCCTTGAAGACGTGGAGGTGCTCGGCGACAAGGTGGAGGACCTCTATTCCCCGGATTTCGCCCCGCCCTCCCGCACCCTGTACGGCGGCGTGGCCTGGCCGCTCACCTCGCCCACCCTCAAGAATTGGTTCGTGGAGCGCCCGGTGCCCGACCCGGAAAAGTGCGCGCTGTGCTACCACTGCAAGCGCACCTGCCCCGCGGACGCCATCTCCCCGGCGAAGAAAGGGGGTAAGGTTCCCCGGTTCGACTACAAAGCCTGCATCCGTTGCTTCTGCTGCATGGAAATCTGCCCCGAGGCCGCCATCACCATCCGGAAAGGGCGGCTGCAATGGATGCTCAAGGTATAACCGCACACCTTGAAAACCCCACGTAAGGAGGCCCCATGCCTACAGCGCCCGCACACCGTTCCCTGGCGGAGAAGTTCGTGCAAAAGAGCCGGTTCCCTTCCATGCCGGTCATGGACTCGCTGGTTTCCCTGGTGGAGCACGCCTACACGGAGGAAGAAGCCATGGTGGCGAACGGGCTCTCCCTGGCCCCCCTGCCCGCGGCGGCCGTGGCCCGGCGCGCCGGGGTGCCCGTCAGGCAGGCCAGGCCGGTGTTAAAATCCCTGGCGGACCGGTGCCTGGTCTTCTCCACCAAGGTGGCGGGAAGGGAACTTTACAGCTTTCTGCTCCTCGCGCCAGGGGTGTTCGAGTTCCAGATGATCCTCTCGGCCAAGCCCGGGGCGGACAAGGCGTGGTACGCGGAGTTCTCCCGCCGGTTCGAGGAGTTCTACGAGGAGTTCTTCACCTGGGCCAAGGGGGCGCTTGAAGGCAAGGACATCCAGGTGGGCAGGATCATCCCCGTGGAGAAGTCCATCCAGGCCAAGACCGGCGTGCTGCCGCTGCCAACGGACAGGTTCTCCGAGATCGTGGACAAGAACACCACCTTCGCCCTGGTGGACGTGTGCGCGTGCCGCACGGGCCAACAGCTTCTGGGCGCCGGGTGCGGCCGGGCCATGGACGCCTGCTCCGCCCTGGGCTGGCTGGCGGACATGGCCATAGAGAAAGGCATCGCCCGCCGCGCCACCAAAGAGGAGTTCGTGGAAGCCAAGATGCGGGCCGCGGAACACGGGCTGGTGAACATGGTGGACAACCTGGCCGATCCCATGCAGTTCTGTTCCTGCTGTTCCTGCTGCTGCGCGGCCATAAGGATTTTGTCCCGCCACAACATCCCCACCCTGATCGCCAAGAGCCACTTCTTCGCCCAGGTGGACGAGGATGCCTGCCTGGGCTGCGGCAAGTGCGCCAAGGTGTGCCCCATGGACGCCATTACCATCACGGACAAGAAGGCGTTCGTGGACCTCATCCGCTGCATCGGCTGCGGCCTGTGCGTGACAAAGTGCGAAAAAGCCGAGGCCATGAGCCTGGCCGAGCGGCCGGAGCACAAGCCGCCGTCTTCCAACCCGATCTCCTTTGTCTCGGAACGCTGGCGCGAGGCCCTGGGCGAACACGGGCTTCTGCCCGGCCTGGCGCTGGACCTGGGCAACCTCCTGTACAAGGCCTCGCCCCTGGGCGTGTCCGGGGCCAAGTACAAGCCGTGGCGGAAAAAATAGGCCCGGGCCGCCAGACGATTTTTGCGATGGCTTCTCGTACCTTCTTCAGCTTCAGACAGGTTGGTTGCTCCTGATGAAGTGCAACGCCGCGATTCGCCTTTCCAGACAGCCGGTCAAAAGCTGATAAAGTTCCGGCCCCATTCCCTGTCGTGTCTTGCCTTGGCGGTTTGGCCCACCAGGTCTTGCTCCAGGAGTTCCGGGACCTGGACGGGGTCCATGAAGGCGATGGCGCGCTTGCCGGATTGGGTTTTGCCGATGGCGATGCCCTCGGGAGGGGTGCCGTATTTGCGGTAGAGGATGGTGCAGCCTTCGATGAAAAAAGGGCCTTCGGCTTTTTCCACGGGAGGCTGGAGGGCGATTTTGTTGATGGATTGCTGGAGGGGGGAGTCGTCCGGGGTTTTCCACTCGTTTTTGGGCAGGGTTTTGCCCAGGATGATGGCGGCGTGCTTGGTGTTGAACCAGCCCAGACCGGTAGCCATGGCGTGTTGGGCGCGGTTTTCGCGGATTTCTTGCATGAGGGCGGCGATGGCGTGGAGGGAGTAGTTGTTGCCCGGACCGCCGAAATAGGCCAGGCCGCCGGTTACGGACAGGGGCCTGGGATCGTCCGGAGAAAGGCCCAGTTCGTTCCGGGCCATCTGGATGACCGAGGGGAAGCAGGAGTAGAAGTCGAACAGGTCCATGTCCGCGAGACCAAGGCCCGCGCGTTCGAGGGCCAGCCGGGCGCAGTGGCCCATGGCCGGGGAGTCGTACAGGTTCGGCCGCTGGGTGATGTACCACACGTTGTCCAGTTCCGCGCCGCCCAACGGATAGACGAATCCGCCCCGGTCCACGCCCAGGGAGCGGGCGGTCTTTTCCGAGCACACGAGCACGGCGCAGGCCATGTCCACGTTCAGGTTGGGATTCATGCGCAGGGTGTAGGGCGTGGCCACCATGCGGTTTTTTTCCGTGGGAGTGACGATCTGCTCCGGCGTGTAGGCCCGGGGGGACCAGGAGTACGGGTTTTGGGCGGCCGCCTGGCTGATGGGAGCCATGAGGTCGCCCAGATGCCGGCGGTGTTCGGAGGGCGTGCGGCCTAGATGGTGGGCAAGGGCGTTTTCGAAAATGGCGTAGGCATAGGCCGGGGCGAACAGGTCGTAGGACATTTCCAGGTCCGTGGATCCGTTCCGGGTGTCCCCGAACATGGCCTGGGGCGGTTCCGGGTCCGGCCAGTTGAGGGTGATTTGGCCCTTGGCGGCCCGGCGCAGGGAGGCTTCGGCCTCGGCCCCGGCGATGAGGATGCAGTCCGCGTGTCCGGCGGCGATCTCGCGGGCGGCCTGGTTGAAGAGCTTCACCGGCGTGTTGCCGCCCAGGGCCCCGTACATGGTGCCCTTGGGCGCCAGGCCCAGGGCCTTTACCAGGCGGCCCGGGGCGTCGGCGTAGGAATAGGAGATGATGTTCACCACCCACACCTCGTCCACGGCCTTGGCCAGGGCGGGGGGGCCGGCGTCGTCCAGGGCCTTTTGGGCGGCCTGGACCATGAGGCCCACGGGGTCCAGGGGATTTTGGGCGTTTTTGGGCTGGGTGACCTGTCCCTGGCCAACGGCCACGGGAGTGCGGCTTTTGTCCATGATCAGCCTTTCCGGCGCTTCAGGGCGCGGCGCGGTGGTTGCTGCTTGTCTCCTGAGGGGCGGCAAGGATCATACGAAGCGGACCCGCGTAGCGCAACCCCCCGAACTCTGTCACAAGGGATGAAACGACCGGTTTGAAAAAACCACTGCTTGGTAAGTGTGAAGCGGCTTCCAGGACAAGGAAGCGGCCTCGGATTCAGATGGGGAAAAGGTGGGATGTTTTACGCCGCGCGCAAGGGATTGGCAACGTTTTCGGGGAGGGCGATCTTGTGAAGAAGCTTGCCGCGAGGGATTGGCGGACTTTTCGGGTCAGCGCGCGGAAGCGCGTCTTTCCCCGGCCCGGGCCTGCATGTCCTTCAGGTCCAGGGTAATGGCGGTGAGCACCCGGGCCTTCAGCATTTCGTAGTCGTCCATGGTTTCGGCCGTGGGCCTGAACAGGTACCGGAAGGTGGCCAGGGCGAAGCGCACGTAAAAGTTGTCCGCGAACTCGGTGGTGCCTGTGGCCATGAGGGTGATGTTTCGCGGGTCCGCATGGTTCCAGGCGACTTCCATGCGGGTTCCCCGGCCGTTGTCCGCGTTCACCATGACCTTGTTGAAGGAATTGATGTGCTCGGCGAGATTGCTGGGGATGGTGAGGTCCACCACCCACTTGGGCACCACGTCCGCGAGCTTTCCGCTCACCGTGGTGGGACCGACGTCTTCGAGCGACAGGGCGAACACCGCCTTTTTGTCGGAGTTCACGTAGGCGCCCCGGACTTTGATGCTGCCCGTGGAAAAATGGAGGCCGTAGACGTTCACCAACAGTTCGGACTCCATGGTGAAGGCGTAGCGCGAAAGCCCCGTGAGGGAGAACTCCTCGTTGAAAAGGGGCGTGCCCTCTTCGTCAAAGGGGATGAATTTACCCTCGCGGGTGTAGAGGGTGAGGGTGACCAGGTCGTTCTCGCTGTCGGACGCGAAACGGGCGATGATGTGGCCCGCGTCGTTTCTGACCGTGGCGGCCAGGGTGTAGAGGCCCCGCAGGTTCTGGAGATAGGCGCCCAGGGCCGGGTAGTCGCGCCGGACCACGTCCACCCGGGGATAGATGCGCAGGATGCACCGGGTGTACTTTTTTCCGCCGTGCGTCTCCCGGACCAGATCCGTGTGGAGCATGTAGATGTAGTCCTTGAGCAAGGGGGCCAGGCGGGGCATGTCCGCGTACAGGCGGCGGATCACCTGGAGGGACTCCTGGGGGATGTGGCGCAACGAGCGGTTCTTGTAGGCCTGGAGCGCCTTGACGTTGTCCGGGTCGGCCACGCGCATGAAACCTTCGTTCAGGGCCAAAAAATTCTGGTGGGAAAAGCCCTCCAGGAAAGCCCTCACCGCCATGCGGCCCAGGTAGGTTTCACCGGAGCCTTTCTTCTCCAGGCTCAAGCGGGCCACGAAGCTTCCCAGGGTGGGCCGGGGGTCCAGGAGGATGTCGGGGCCGGTGGCGTCCAGGTAGTAGGATTCCCCCTTGTTCACCCCGAAAATCGCCACCCCCCTTCCGCCCTCGGGCAGGGGATAGAGGTGCTCGCTCTGGTAAAAGGAGGGAAAGTCGAAATGCTCGATGGATTCAAGGAAGAATTTGTACAGGTCCTCGTAGGTGGGGCCTATTTCCATTTCCGTGTGTTGGAGCAGGCGGACGAGTTGCAAACCCGCGGCCGCGCCCTGCCCCCCGGGTGCGGATTCCACGATGGCGTCCTCAAAGGTATAAACGTCCGGACAGGTGCCCGCCACGGCCGGAACCGCCAGGGCAAGAACTGCCGCCACCGCCACGAAAAGAAGAGTGCGCCCGCGCATGTGCCTCCCTGATCGATGGGTTTGTGCGTTTTGGGGACTGCGTGTGGGGGAACCCGCCGGAAAAGGCAAGCCACAATCCTTTTACCAGGAAAGCACGGGTCTTGAAAAGGAAAAAAGGTCCTGCCAACCGCCACAAGCGTGGTGGTTTAAGCAGCAACGCTTAACGAACAGCGAACAAGGAAAGGCGCAATAGGTTCTTTCCGTCTTTTAAGCCGCATATACGGGCCGTTTCGCGGCATCCGCCCGTTTACGGTTCCCCCCGTGTCAGCACCGGTCCAGGGGCTGGACCAGTTCCTTGAAATACGGGTGGAAGGGCCTGGGCAGCTCCCGCCAGTCCCGGCTCACCACGTGGGGGGAGAGGTCCCGGGCGTTGTGGGTGTTCCAGAACAGGATGGTCTTGCCGGAGAGATCCCCGGCCCTGGCGCGGTAAATCAAGGCGGCAAGGGTCTTTCCCGTGTAGGTGCCCTCCAGGGAGAGGCCCTCGGTTTCCCGGGCCAGGACCACGGCGGCCGCGCCTTCGCGGGTGAACCTGGCGTAGCCCTGCCCCAGAAAGCCGTCCACGATCTTCACCCGGGCCATGGCAGGGGGGTCCGGGAAACGGGGCTCGGCTTCCTGGAGCAGCCGGGAGGTGCGGCGCACCAGAAGGTGCAGGCCCGCCTCGTTGGCCAGGGTGGGGTCCACCACACGCACGGCCATGACGCGGGATTTCAAGCCCGCGGCCCAGATGCCCAGGGCCAGGCCCGCGGCGGTGCCCATGGAGCCCATGGGCAGGTAAATCTCGTCCGGCTCCGGCAAAAGGCCCTGCTCCACCTGCCGGGCCAGTTCAAAAGCCGCGCTCACAAACCCGGCGACGCCCTCGGGGCTTGAGCCTCCTACCGGGATGACGAAGGGCGCGGCGCCGGTGGCGCGGCGGGCGCGCAGGGCCTCCACGGCGGTCTTGGCGCTCATGGCCAGGGGGGTTCTGCAGTGCACCAGCCTCGCCCCCGCCCCGTGGGCCGCCAGAAGGTTCTCCCGCACGTAGCGCGCGTTGGCCTGGGGCAAAAGAAGCAGCGTTGCGCCCATGCCCGCGGTTTTGGCGTGCACGGCCGTGGCCAGGGCGTGGTTGGACCCCGCGCACCCGAAGGTGAGAACGTGACGCGCGCCCAGGGCGCGGGCCCGGCCCAGGATGAACTCCAGCTTGCGGACCTTGTTCCCGCCGATGACCGCGCCGGAAAAACCGTCCTGCTTCACGTACAGGCCGGGCACGTTGATCGCCTCCCCCAGCCTTTCCGCGCAAAAGACCGGGGTGGGCCACTTGAGCAGGGGAACCCGGGGAAGCCGGGACGCCATGGCCGGATGGTGGTCAAACAATGGTATCATGCGGTTTGTTCCTTGAGCCCGGCTTTTTCCGCGGTTCCGTAGGAGAGCACGGGCCAGCCGTGTTTCCCGGCTTCCTTGAGCAAGGGCCTGGTGGGCTCCACGACCACGGGATGGCCTACGGACAACAGCAGGGGAAGGTCGGACTGGTGGTTGCCATAGGCCCAGGAGACGGAAAGATCGATCTTTTCCTTCTGGGCCAGGGCAGCGGCCAGGATCTTCTTGTTGGTCTCCAAGCAGAGCGGCCCCACGGCCCGGCCGGTGAGGATGCCCCGGGCGTCGGTCTCCAGGACCGTGGACACCAGGTGGTCGAACCCCAGGTCCTTGGCCGCGGGCTCCAGGATGTAGCGCAGGGACCCGGAAATGAGCACCAGCACGTGACCCGCCTTCTTGTGCCAGGCCACCCGCTCCAGGATGTTGGGCGCAAGCCTCGGCTTGAGCCGGTGGCGGTAAAACTCCTCGGCCTCCTCCTTGAACCGGGCCATGGGCTTGCCCTTGTAGTAGGTGAGCAGAAAGGACAAAAAGTCCTGGTCCGAATACAGGTGCAGGCGGAAAAAGACGTTTCTGACCGCGGCCCTGAGCAGGAAACCAAGGGGCACCTCACCCCGTTCCCACATATAATACAGCCCCAGCTTGCCGGATTCCACGGTCAAAAGGGTCCGGTCAAAATCGAAAAACGCGGCGGCCCGTTTCTTCTCCATGAACCGGCTGTCCCCCCAAAAATTTACCGGCCGGAAAATTCCCCGGCGGCGGATCCATTGTAATCCCCGGCCGGGGGGGTGTCAAAACGGTTTTGTCACCCTTATACGGGTATTCCGTGGCAGAAGGCATGCACGGTCCCTTGCGCGGCGGCGATCCATGCCTTATTTGGAAAGGGTCTGCTCCGTGGCGGGATGGTCCTTTCGAGCGGTTCATCCCGCAGGATATGAATGCGAGAGGTTTGTATGGCGCGGACCTATTACGGCAAACGGCCGTTTCACAAACGCAGAGGGCGGCAGCGGCCCAAGATCCCCCGCATGAAGCCCGGGGCGGACCCGCGCCTGAAAAAGGTGTTCGCGCGGATCGGCGCGCCGGAAAAAGGCCCTATCAGGCCGGACCCCTTCCAGGTGCGGGCGCTGGAGGCGGTGTTGCACGCCGACTGCCTGGTTTCCGCGCCCACGGGCTCGGGCAAGACCTGGATCGCAGAGCAAGCCATGCGCCGGGTCCTGGAACAGGGAGGCCGGTGCTGGTACGCCTCGCCCCTAAAGGCTTTGTCCAACTCCAAGCTCTCCGAGTTTTCCGCGTGCTACGGCGCAGGCAACGTGGGCATCCTGACCGGTGACCGCAAGGAAAACCCGGACGCGCCCATCATCGTGGGCACCACGGAGATCCTGAGGAACCAGCTCTACGACTGCATGCACCGGGGCGAAGACCTGGACACGGATCTGGTGGTGCTGGACGAGGCCCACTACATGGGCGACGAGCAGCGCGGCGTGGTGTGGGAAGAGACGGTGATCTACCTGCCGCCCCGCATCCCGCTGCTCATGCTCTCCGCAACCGTGGGAAACGCCCAGGAGATCGCGGACTGGCTTTCCGCCATCCGGCAACGGCCCTGCGAAGTGGTGGAAGAGTGCACCCGGCCCGTGCCCATGCAGCCGATTTTCCTCCATCCCACGGGGTTTTTGCTGCCCCTGGTTTCACCCCAGGGAAAGAAGGAAAAGCCGGGATTGGACCGCAAGGTGGCGGCCTACCTGCGGAACAAGGACCGGTTTCCCCTGCCCACCCGCCGGGGCCTGCCGCCCATCCCGGACATTTTGAACGTGCTGCGGGCCTATGATCTTCTGCCCGCCATCTTCTTTCTCAAGTCCCGCAAGGACTGCGACAACGCGCTTTCGCTGTGCCCCTACGCGCTCAAGGACGACAAAGAGCGAAAAGCCCGCATCCGGCAAGTGGCGGATGCGGTCACGGCGGATTTTCCCTACCTTTCGGGCCACCCCCACCGCAGGTACGTGGAGCGGGCCGCGGCGGCCTCCCACCACGGGGGGCACCTTCCCGCATGGAAGCTGGTGGTCGAAGCGCTCATGACCGAGGGGCTCTTGGATGCGGTGTTCGCCACCACCACCGTGGCCGCGGGAGTGAACTACCCGGCGCGCACCGTGGTCCTGGTGAATTCCGACCGGTTCAACGGCCGGGAGTTCGTGCCCCTTTCTTCCACGGACTTTCTGCAGATGACCGGCCGCGCCGGACGGCGGCGCATGGACACCGTGGGATTCGCCCTGGTGGTGCCGGGGCGCTACATGGACGTGTGGCACGCAGCCAGGCTGGTGACCTCGGAGCCGGAGCCCGTGGACTCCCAGATCCGCATAGACTTTTCCATGGTGCTGAACCTCTTGCTCTCCCACACCCCGGACGACGTGCGCATCGTGCTGGACCACAGCTTCGCCGCGTTCCAGGCCGCGGGGGAAGACGAAGGCGGTAAGGCCATGAAGCGGGTGAGGAAACGGTTGTGGGACGACTTTGTCCGGCACCTGGAGTTTCTGCGCCTGTTCGAATACGTGGACGCCGGAGGAAGGCTCACGAACCAGGGCCGGTGGGCCTCCCGCCTGCGGGTGGACCGGCCGGTCCTCATTGCCGAGTGCCTGAAGGCCGGGGTGTTCGCCAAGGCCTCGCCCCAGGTGCTGGCCGCGGTGATCGCCGTGTTTGTCCAGGAAAAGGAGCCCAAAAACCCCGTGGCCCTTGCCGCCCAGGGCGAGGAGCTGACCGCTGCTCTGGACGCCGCCTTCGAGGCGGCGCGGCCCGCGGCCCGGGAGATGCTGGAGTGGAAGTTCGACCCGGGCCCGTTTTCCGCCATGCCCGCCGCGGCCCTGTTCGCCTGGGCAAACCAGGCAAGGTGGGAGGAGGTCCTGGGCGTTTCCGGCCTGGCCGACGGCGACCTTGCCATGCTCATCGTGCGCACGGCGGACAACCTGCGCCAACTGGCGGGGCTGACAGAGGATTTTCCGGCCGAAGCGGCCGCCGCACACCGCGCCGTGGAGATCATCCTGCGCGATCCGGTGACCGCTTATGGCGGGCCTTCGGCCGAATGCCCCTTGCCGCCCGGACATTCCTAGGGTAGTTTATAGCTCACCAATCATTCCACCAGTGTGGAGACGACCATGCAAAAGGCCGTTCCCCTTTTCGCCGTGGTGTTTGCCGCGGCCCTGACCCTGCTGGGCTGCGGGGCGTTCGTGGACCGCCTGCCCTCCGGGCAGATACCCGATCCCTCCCCCCAGGACAAGTTCGTGACCGTAGACGGCATCCGGATCCATTACCAGGAGTGGGAAAACCCCGGCGAAGACGTGGTGCTCATCCACGGGTACGCGTCGTCCACCTACACCTGGAAGGACGTGGCCCCGGTGCTGGCGGACCACGGCTACCACGTGTACGCCGTGGACCTGAAGGGCTTCGGGTGGTCGGACAAGCCAGGCGACGACCGCTACGCCCCCGAGGATTTCATGGAGTGCGTCAACTCCTGGATGGACGCGGTGGGCCTTGAATCCGCTGTTTTGGCGGGAAACTCCATGGGGGGGTTCATAAGCGCCCTCATGGCCCTGGAGCACCCGGAAAAGGTGGAACAGCTCATCCTGGTGGACGCGGCCGGG
>JAFDHW010000395.1 GCA_019308705.1 Deltaproteobacteria bacterium | reverse complement strand
ATGTCAGCATTCCTCAAATAAACAGCGTGCATTTTTCAAGGACCCTTCCATTGGCACTTAACCTGTTTAAATCCGTATAAATATTTTATTCGGTGAAATTTTTCATGAATGATTCGGGTTAAGCCGCCAAGGCAATGTGAAGGTGTGATGAGCCATACCCCCACCCATGACGTCATCGTGGTCGGAGCGGGCCACGCGGGGTGCGAGGCCGCCTTGGCCGCCTCGGGCATGGGCCTTTCGGTGCTGGTGTTCTGCGTGGACGTGGACAAGGCCGCCTGGATGCCCTGCAGCCCGTCTGTCGGCGGAACGGGCAAGGGGCAGCTGGTGCGCGAAATCGACGCCCTGGGCGGGTTCATGGCCCGGGCCGCGGACGCCTCCGCCATCCAGTACCGCACCCTGAACACCCGCAAGGGCCCGGCGGTCCGATCCTCCCGCACCCAGAACGACAAGTACCGCTACCACCGGATCATGCTTTCCCTGCTGGAGGCCCGGGATAACCTGGAGATCCGCCAGGCCATGGTGGAGAGGCTGATCCTGGAGAACGGCCGGGTGCACGGCGTGGTGGACCAGACCGGGTGCGAATACCCGGCCAAGGCGGTGATCCTGGCCACGGGCACGTTCCTTTCCGGCATCATCCACATCGGCCACGCCTCGCAAAAGGCGGGCAGGGCAGGGGAGTTCGCCTCTTACGCCCTGGCGCGGCAGCTGAAGGACGCAGGCTTTGCCACCGGCCGCATGAAGACCGGCACCCCGGCCCGGCTGGACAGGCATTCCATCGACTTTTCCCGCTTCACCCCCCAGCACGGCGAGAAAGACCCCCGGCCTTTTTCCCTGTACACGAAATCCATTCCCCTGCCGCAGCAGCCCGCGTACATGGGCCGCACCAATGCCCGGACCCACGAGATCATCGGTAAGAACCTCGCCAGGTCCGCCCTGTACGGCGGGGTGGTCAAGGGCACCCCGGCCAGGTATTGTCCCAGCCTGGAGGACAAGGTGGTGAAGTTTCCTCAGCGGGAATCCCACCAGGTCATCCTGGAGCCCGAGGGTCTGGAGACCACGGAGGTGTACGCCTCGGGCCTTGGCAACAGCCTGCCCATGGACGTGCAACTGGACTTGATCCACTCCATCGAGGGCCTGGAAGAGGCGCGCATCGTGCGGCCGGCTTACGCCATCGAGTACGACTACCTGGACCCCACCGGGCTTCTGCCCACCCTGGAGACCAAGCAGGTGGCGGGCCTGTACGCCGCGGGCCAGGTCAACGGCACCTCGGGCTACGAGGAGGCTGCGGCCCAGGGCTTGTGGGCGGGCATCAACGCGGCGTGCAAGATCATGGGCAGGCCGCCCTTTATCCTGTCCCGGTCCGAGGCCTACATGGGTGTGATGGTGGACGACCTGGTCACCCGGGGCACCACGGAGCCCTACCGCATGTTCACCTCCCGGGCCGAGCACCGGCTGTTGCTGCGGGAGGACAACGCGGATTTCCGGCTCATGGAATACGGCCACGAGCTGGGCCTGGTGGACGGCGAGGCCCTTGCGGCCATGAAGGACCAGAAAAGGCAGATCCGGGAGGAGCTTGCGCGGTTGAGCCGCGAGGTGGTCAAGCCCGGGCCGGAGGTGAATGCGCTCCTGGAGGAAAAGGGGGCAACCCCCCTTGCACAGCCGGTGTTTTTGGCCCAGCTTTTAAAGCGCGCGGAGCTTTGCTACGCGGACGCGGCGGCCATTTGCCCGCCGCCCGCACCCCTGCACCCCAGGGCGGCCCAACAGGTGGAAATCCAGGTGAAATACGAAGGTTACATCGCCAAGCAACAGCGTCAGGCCGAGTCCTGCCGGGAGATGGAACACCTGGTTTTCCCGGAGGGTTTCGACTTTTCCTCGGTGCACGGGCTGTCCAACGAACTAAGGGAAAAGCTGTCCCGGCTGCGGCCCCGGTCCGTGGGCCAGGCTTCGCGCATGGAAGGCATGACCCCTGCGGCCCTGTGGGCATTGGTCATCACCCTCAAGGGCAAGGGCGGAGGTTCGGGGAAAACGGCCGCCGCCGGCTGAACGCGGGGCCGGACGAAAGGAGCGATCATGGCGCGGGTGGACGACTACATAGCCGCCAGGAGGCTGGCCTTGGAGGAGCTTTGCCAGTGCTCCTTTCCGGACCTGGCCCGGGATTCCGGGTACACGCTCAAGCCCGACGGGTCGCTGGTATTGGATTTTTTGGACAGGACCTACCGGGTCACCCCGCCGGATTACGCATTCGAGGACGAGCAGGACCCTGGCAGGGAGGTGCCCATCCAGGAGCAGGTGCTCATCCTGCATTATTTGCAGGGCGCGCCCCTGGCCGAACCCGCGGGCGAGTGGGTGGCCTTTCGGGAGATCCCCGGCGCGGCCTTCTACCACGCCACCTTTGCCAAGCGCGCCATCGAGCCCGTGAAACAGGCGTTTGGCGAAAACCCCCAGGCCCTGGACGCGGCGGCCCCCAAACTGGGGGGCAAAAGGACTGAACCCGGGAACCACGCCTGGGAATTCGCCCCTTTTCCCAAGGTTCCCCTGCGCATCGCGCTGTGGAGAGGGGACGACGAACTTCCCTCGGACGCCAACGTGCTGTTCGACAAGAACGCCGGAAGGATCCTCTCCCCCGAGGACCTGGCCTGGCTGGCGGGCATGGTGGTCTACCGCCTCATGGCCCTGGGCCGTGGATAGCCCGGATTATTCATGAGCAATTTTGCCCGAGATCGAATTTTTCTTTAGTTTCAATCCGTTGGAGCTGTTTTTCGGGTCTTGCGCCAAAGACAGTCTGATTATTTGAGGAATTCT
>JAFDHW010000394.1 GCA_019308705.1 Deltaproteobacteria bacterium | reverse complement strand
TGTTGACCCTGTTCATCCGCGCGGGCATGGAAGCCATGATGGCGGAGACGGACAAAAGAAAGGCTTCCCTGGACCGGGTTTGCGGCCAGGGTGCCCTGCTTCTTCTCGGCGCGGCAAAGGCGGCAGAAAGCTGAATCACCGGAGAAACCTTCGGGTCACCCTTTTTTCAGGTTTTCCACCATGGCAGAGCGTCCCAAAACCAAGGTTTCCAAAAAGGCCGCCGGCAAGGCTCCAAAGAAGGCCCCCAAAAAGGCTCCGGCCAAGAAGAAAGCGGCCCCTGCCGCGGCGGACCCGGCGATCCTGGCCCAAAAGCTTCTCGAGGCCCATGTCCGCCACGAGATGGCGATTCTTTCCGGCAAGCGGCTGGAGCAGACCATCAAAAAGGAGGTCGAGGCCGCTTACGTCTTCATGTCCAAGACGACGCTGAAGGATGTGTTGCCCGTTGAAATCGTGCTGGGCGTAGTGGAGAGGAACGTGCTCAGCCGGCCCCCCGCGGGCGGGCTGGCCGAGATGATCGGGGAGATGAGCCGCCATTTTCTGACCCTGCCCGAAAACGAGGCCACCTGTCTCGCGGACATCTTTCCCCGCCGCTACTACGACGAAATGGTGGACAAGGCTCTGACCCTCGAGGTCCTGCGCAGGCGCATCATCCACCGGCTGGTGCACAACGCCGGGTTTCCCCGGCTCATCGCCGACCTTCTCCAGGCCCTGGTCAAGGAGCTTTTGTGGCGGGAAAAGTTGTTTTCCCGCATCCCCGGGCTCATGAAAGCGTTCGCCGTTTCCCGGGGCGCGGCCAACCTGGCCATGCCCGGCCTGGAATCCGCCCTGGATGGCCGCATCCGCGGCCTGGTGGAAACCCACCTGGAACACCTTATGCGAGAGGGTGAGAACTTCCTCTTGCGGTTCTTCGACGCCGAGCGCCTGGCGGAAATCGCGGGCGAACGGTGGGGGGAGGTGGCGTACCAGCCCATTTCCAACCACCTGTCGGCCCTGGACGGATACGACCTGGAGGAGTTCATCGTCATCGGCTACGAGTTTTGGCTCAATTTGCGGGAAACGCCGTATTTTCGCGGGGTGCTGGAAAGCATGATCCGCCACTTCTACGACCGTTACGGGTCGCAGAAGCTGGACGTGCTGGCCGACGACGTGGGCCTGGGCTCCGACGTGGCCGTCAGGGAGCTGGTGGAAGTCCTGTCGCCCGTCCTGTCCATGCCCAAGGCCAAAAAGTATTTGAAAGCCCGCCTCCGGGAACACTTCGCGAGCTTTTACACGGAAAAGAACCTGGCCCCCCTGCTCAAGCAATGACAAGCCCGCGCAGGGCGGCCAAAAGAAAAAGGGGCCAGCCGGAAAACCGGCTGGCCCTTTGTGTCGTCTGGTAGCGGGGGCAGGATTCGAACCTACGACCTTCGGGTTATGAGCCCGACGAGCTACCAAACTGCTCCACCCCGCAGCAGGGAAAGCAAACCTTACTCATAAGGGCGGCCAATGTCAAGGGAAACTTGGGGCCGTGGCAGGGCAAACGCATATGCGTCAGCTTGTGGGACGCATTGTCCGCCCGGGGGTCTTCCACGCCGGAAAAGTATCCAAACAAACCATTCGCCTCCATGCCATCCTCCCGTTATCATTAACAATAACGGCCAGTTAGCACAAAGACCCAAAAATGTCTGGAATGTTATCGCTTTCAGACGACCCCAATCCCCGGCTTGCCCTTGTCCGCGAAAATCCCATATGCGTTTGCCCTGGGGGCCGTGGGCCCTGGCGCGCCGGCCTTGCAGGGGCGGGGAAGATTCCGGCGGCTATTTTTTTCCCCGTGCCAGGGACTCGACGGCATCGAGCAGGGCGGCGGCGGGCCGGGATTGCGTGGGCTCGATGAAAATCGCCTTCCTGCGGGAGGAAAGCCCGGATACGATGGACACGTTGGACTTGGGCACGCCCAGGGCCTTGGAGAAAAAGGCTGCCAGGGCTTTGTTGGCCGCGCCCTCCACGGGCGGGGCGGCCAGTCGCACCTTGAGCGCGCCGTCCAGAAGCCCCGCGGCCTGGGTTTTGGACGCCCGGGGCTGGACCACCACGCGCAAAAGGAGGCCGCCGGGTTTTTCCTGCACGTATTTTGCCATGGGCCGCGTGGTCAGTGGTCGATATTGCGGATGCCGTTGATGATCTGGGAGGCGGACACGTCCGTGACTTCGATGAGTTCCACCCGGCCGCCCAGCGATTCCACCAGGTCCTGGCCCTCCACGGGTTCGCCCTCGTAGTTGCTGCCCTTGGTGAGGACGTCGGGTTTGACCGCCCGGATGACCTCCTCCAGGCCGCCGTGGGAGAACACGGTGACGTAATCCACCGGGTCGATGGCCGAGATCATGGACACCCGCTGGTCCTGGGGGATGACCGGCCGGCCCGGGCCTTTGACGGCGCGCACGCCATCGTCGTCGTCCACGGCCACCACCAGCACGTCGCCCAGGCGCTTGCTCTGGGCGAACAGGCGCACGTGCCCGGCGTGGAGCAGGTCGAAACAGCCGTTGGTGAGCACGATCTTTTTGCCCTGCCTGCGGGCTTCGCCCACGGCCGCGGAAAGGGCGGCCAGGTCCTTTTGCTTGTAATAGCCGGGTTCCGGGGCCTCCTCCAGTTCCTTCAACAGTTCCTCCGGCGAGAGCGCTGCGGTGCCCACCTTGCCCACCACCACGCCCGCGGCCAGGTTGGCCAAGCGGGCGGACCGGCGCATGTCCGCGCCCGAGGCCAGGGCCAGGCCGCACACGGCCAGCACCGTGTCCCCCGCGCCGGACACGTCGTACACCTGCCGCGCCCGGGCCGGCACCC
>JAFDHW010000393.1 GCA_019308705.1 Deltaproteobacteria bacterium | reverse complement strand
CCACCTTGGCCTTGAACTCCCCGGAATACCGCTTCCTCTTCGCCATCGCTTCGGCCCCTCCTTCGGATTAAACATCCACCTTATCACCCTGTCCGAATTTTGGGGACCACCTCTTCGAACACCAGTTCGTCGGCCTTGGCGTCGACCACCACGGTGGCTCCCGGCGGCACGTCGCCTTCCAGGATGCGCACGGCCAGGGGGTTTTCCACCTCGCGCTGGATGACGCGCTTGAGCGGCCGGGCGCCGTAGAGAGGATCGAACCCCAGGCGGCCCAACAGCTTCTTGGCCTCCTCGGTGATCTGGAGGTCGATGCTCTTGTCCGCCAGGCGTTTGGCCAGGCGCGCCACCTGGATCTCCACGATCTTGGCCAGATCCTCGGCCGTGAGGTTGTCGAAGATCACGATCTCGTCGATGCGGTTTAAGAATTCCGGCCTGAACGTGGCGCGCAGGGCCTCGGTGACGCGCTTGTGCATCTCCTCGCGCTGGGTGGCGCCCAGGTCCTGGATGAACTGGCTGCCCACGTTGGAGGTCATGATGATGATGGTGTTCCTGAAATCCACGGTGCGGCCTTGGCCGTCGGTCATGCGGCCGTCGTCCAGAATCTGCAGCAGCGCGTTGAACACGTCCGGGTGGGCCTTTTCGATCTCGTCGAACAGGATCACGGAGTAGGGCCGGCGGCGCACCGCCTCGGTGAGCTGCCCGCCCTCCTCGTAGCCCACGTAGCCCGGGGGCGCGCCGATCAACCGGGACACGGAGTACTTTTCCATGTACTCGGACATGTCGATGCGCACCATGGCCTGCTCGTCGTCGAACAGAAAATGGGCCAGGCTCTTGGCCAGCTCGGTCTTGCCCACGCCCGTGGGGCCCATGAAGATGAACGAGCCGATAGGCCGGTTGGGGTCCTGCAGCCCGGACCGGGCCCGGCGCACGGCGTTGGCCACCGCGGTGACGGCCTGCTTCTGGCCGATGACGCGTTCGGAGAGGCGCTCCTCCATCTTCAACAGCTTCTCGCGCTCGGACTCCATCATCCGGGCCACGGGAATGCCCGTCCACCGGGAGACCACCTCGGCCACGTCCTCGTCGTCCACCTCCTCCTTGAGCATCTTTTTGTCCTTCTGGATCTCGGCCAGGCGGGAGTTGGCCTCTTCCAGCTCTTTCTTGAGCTCGTTGGTCCTGCCGTAGCGCAGTTCGGCCACCTTGTTCAGGTCGCCTTCGCGCTCCGCCTTTTCCTCTTCCACGGAAAGCTTGTCCAGCTCCTCCTTGATCCGCCGGATCTCGGAGATGGCTTCCTTTTCGTTCTGCCAGTGGGCGGTCATCTCGGCGAGCTGTTCCTTGGCCTCGGCGATCTCCTTTTCCAGCTTTTCCTTGCGCTCCATGGAGGCCGGGTCGGTCTCCTTCTTCAAGGCCTGCTTCTCGATCTCCAGCTGGGTCAGCCGCCGCTGGACCTCGTCGATCTCCTGGGGCATGGAGTCGATCTCGATCCGAAGCTTGGACGCGCACTCGTCGATCAGGTCGATGGCCTTGTCCGGCAAAAACCGGTCCGTGATGTAGCGGGCCGAAAGCGTGGCCGCAGCCAGGATGGCGGAGTCCGTGATGCGCACGCCGTGGTGCACCTCGTACTTTTCCTTGAGGCCTCGGAGGATACTGATGGTGTCCTCCACCGTGGGCTCGGCCACGAACACCGGGGCGAACCGGCGCTCCAGGGCCGCGTCCTTTTCGATGTACTTGCGGTACTCGTTCAGGGTGGTGGCGCCCACGCACCGCAGGGTGCCCCGGGCAAGGGCGGGTTTTAACATGTTGGAGGCGTCCACCGCTCCCTCGGCCGCGCCGGCGCCCACCAGCGTGTGCATCTCGTCGATGAACAGGATGATCTCGCCCTCGGCTTCCTCGATCTCCTTGATCACGGCCTTCAACCGGTCCTCGAACTCGCCCCGGTACTTGGCCCCGGCGATCAAGGACCCCATGTCCAGGGCCACCAGCCGCCGGTTCTTGAGGCTCTCGGAAACGTCGCCGCGCACGATGCGCTGGGCCAGGCCCTCCACGATGGCAGTCTTGCCCACGCCCGGCTCGCCGATCAACACCGGGTTGTTCTTGGTCCGGCGGGAGAGCACCTGCACCACCCGGCGGATCTCCTCGTCCCGGCCGATGATCGGGTCCAGCTTGCCTTTGCGGGCCAGGTCCGTGAGGTCCTTGGAGAACTTTTCCAGGGCCTGGTACTTCTCCTCGGGGTTGGGGTCGGTGATGCGCTGGGTCCCGCGCACTTGCTGGAGCACTCGAAGCAGGCTGTCCCGGGTGATGCCGTTCGCGGAAAAGATCCTGGCCAACTCCGTGCCCTTTTCATCGGCCATGCAAAGGAGCACGTGCTCTTGGCTCACGTACTCGTCCTTCATCTTTCCCGCCTCGTCAAAGGCGGCGTTCAATATCTTCTGGGACCTGGAGGAAAGGTAGGCCTCCCCCACGGCTCCCGAGACCTTGGGCAGCTTGTCTATGGCGCGGGAAACCTCCGCGGCCACGGCGTCCGGCGACGCGCCGAGCTTGTGCAGCATGGAGCGCACCACGCCCTGGGGTTCCTTGAGCATGGCCCCCAGGATGTGCTCGGGCTCGATTTGCTGGTTGCCATTCCGTCCGGCCAGGCTCTGAGCCTCCCGCAAGGCCTCCTGGCTCTTGATGGTGAATTTGTCGAACCGCATGTTCACGATCCTCTCCAATCTTGATGCGGCCGCCCCGCAAACCAAGGCGCGGAAAACGGCCTCTTTGCTTGGTGAAATTTCGAAATCTTTCGCGTTCTCAATCACTTATCAACCAAAAATAAGCACTTGCCCA
>JAFDHW010000392.1 GCA_019308705.1 Deltaproteobacteria bacterium | reverse complement strand
CCTTTCCCGCAGTTCGGGCAGGAGCAGGGCGTTGCGGTTCATGGATTTGCCTCCGTTTTGCCGCAGGGGCGGACGCGGAGGCGAAAGGCGGGCTAGGCGGGGAATCCCCCGGCGTGGCCGTCGTCCTCCGCGAGGCGCGGACGCTGCGGCGGGTTGGTCGTCGGGCTTGGCCGGTCACCGTTGGGCTGGCAACTTGGGCAGCCGTCCTGGTCGCCCATGGTTTCTTCCTTCCTGGTTCGGTTTTTCCCGTTTCCAAAAAACTCGTTCGAAATACACCAAATCGGGAAAAAGGGAAAGCAACAATTCCGCCGTGCGGAAAACGGCCGTCAGCCGCGCCGGATCCTTGGCACGGGAAATTCCCTTTCGCCCACCCGCACCACGAACCCGCCGGAAACGGTTCCGAGCACCGCCGCGCCTCCGGTTTTTCCCGCCAGCACCGGGTCCGCCGCGCGGAGCGCCGCAAAATCCGCGGTTTCCAAAAACTCCCGCAGCCGTTCCACCGCCTCGGCCGCGGGTCCCTCACCCCCGGTTTTCATGGCCTGTTTCAGCATCTTTTCGTAGGCGATCTTCGCCTCGGTCTCCACGCAATGGCGGGAGAGATCCAGGGGTATTTCCTCCATGTTTCCGCCCCTTTTCCCAGCCTTGTTTTCCAGCCGCAAGGCATGCCTCTTTGGGTTGACAAAAACCGTTCCCCGGCTGTATTAACACCTTTTCGCTCGGCGGGCGATCCAGCGCTTTTTTTGCCCGCAATCCGCGGCAGGAAGGAGGGGAACAGACCATGCTGGTGCCTCGCTATATGTTTTTCACCAAGGGCCTGGGCGTGCACAAGGAAAAACTCGCATCCTTCGAGCTCGCCCTGCGGGACGCAGGAATCGCCCACCTGAACCTGGTGACCGTGTCCTCCATCTTTCCGGCGGACTGCAAGATATTGGACATCAACGAGGGGCTTTCCCACCTGGAGCCCGGCGAGATCACCTTCTGCGTCATGGCCCGGGAGCAGAGCAAGGAGCCGGGAAGGCGCATCGTGGCCAGCATCGGCCTGGCCCGCCCCTCGGAAAAGGGCAAGTACGGCTACCTCTCGGAACACCACGGCTTTGGCCAGACCGAGCTGGAGGCCGGCGAATACGCCGAGGATCTGGCCGCCTCCATGCTGGCCACCACCTTGGGCATCGAGTTCGATGCGGATAAGGACTACGACGAACGCCGCGAGGTTTACCGCATGAGCGGCAAGATCGTGGAGAGCCAGCACATCGCCCAGGCCGGCCAGGGCGCGGAGGGAACCCTATGGACCACGGTCATCGCCGTGGCGGTCTTCGTGCTTTGACCCCTCCCCTGTTCGTGCCTTTCGGCGGGTGGCAGGCCCAGCGCCCCCCCGGCCGGGCCCGGGCCGTGGTTTTGCCCATCGCTTACGAGTCCGGCCCTTCCTGGGGCGCCGGCGCGCTCCACGGCGCCGCCCACATCCTGGACGCCTCCACCCAGCTCGAAGACATGGACGAGGACTCGCTCATAAGGTGGGACACCCTGGGCGTGCACACCGCGGATATCCTCTCCCCGGGCCCGGAGCCAGAAACCGCCATCCCCGTCATCCGGCGCGCCGCCAGGGCCATCCTCAAAACCGGCAAGCCTTTCCTGGCCTTGGGCGGGGACCACGCCATCACCATCGGCCTGGTCCAGGCTGCGGCCGAACGCCACCCGGGCCTTGCCGTGGTCCAGATCGACGCCCACCTGGACCTTCGGGACACCTGGAACGGCTCGCCCTACAACCACGGATGCGTCATGCGCCGCATAGCCGGCGACATGGGCCTGCCCTGCTTGCAGATCGCCCCCCGGGCCGTGAGCTCCGAGGAACTCCCGGTCATCGAACGCCTGGGCCTGAACCCCCTGTGGGCAAAGGACATCCCCCCGGGAACGGACTGGATCCACGCCGCCGTGGAAAGGCTTCCGGAAACCGTCTACCTGTCCCTGGACGCCGACGGTTTAGACCCTTCCATCATGCCCGCCACCGGCACCCCGGAACCCGGCGGCCTCACGTACCGCCAGGCCGCGGACATCATCGAAATCCTCTGCAAGAAGCGCAACCTCGTCGCCGCCGACATCACCGAACTCGCTCCCATGGAAAACCTCCACCACCCCCAATACACCCTCGCCAAACTGGCCCGGAAGATCTTGGTGCAGGGGTTGTTGTAGCAGGGGATGGCCGAAGAAATCCGGCGGAGGCCGCGGGCCGGGGTTTCCCCCAAATTCCCTACCCTTCCCACTCGCAAAAGTTCTTGAGAATGGTCAGGCCCGGGGGGCCGGATTTTTCGGGGTGGAACTGGGTGGCGACGAGATTGTTCTTGCCGATGACCGAGGGGAAGGTGATGCCATGGGTGGTGGTGGCGAGGATTTCCCCGGGGTCGTCGGGCGCGGGGTAATAGGAGTGGACGAAGTAGAACCGGTGTTCGGGAAGGATGCCTTTCAGCACCGGGTGGGGTTTCACGATGTCAAGGTTGTTCCACCCCATGTGGGGGACCTTGAGGACCTGGCCGTCCTGTTGCATGTCGTGCGGGAAGGCGCGGACCACGCCCTTTATAAAACCCAGGCATTGGGCGTTGTTTTCCTCGCTTTGCGAAAGGATGATCTGCGTGCCCAGGCAGATGCCCAAAACGGGTTTTTTCGCGGCCAGGGCGTTTGCCAGGGCGCGGTCTAAGCCGCGTTTTTTCACGCTTTGCATGGCGGAGCCCGCGGCGCCCACGCCGGGGAAGATGACGCGGTCCGCGTTTTGTATCACGGAGAGGTCGGCGGTCACTTCGCAGGCGTATCCCAGGTGGGACACGGCGCGCTTTACCGAGGTG
>JAFDHW010000391.1 GCA_019308705.1 Deltaproteobacteria bacterium | reverse complement strand
TTTCCCGATCTCCCGGATCTGTTCGCCGTGCAGCGTGTCCTCGCCGCACATGACCTTGAAGCCGTCGTATTCCGGCGGGTTGTGACTGGCGGTGACCATGACCCCCCCCTCGGCCTTCAGGTGGAACACGGAGAAGTAGAAAATGGGGGTGGACACCATGGAAAGGTCGATGACGTGGCACCCGGAGTCCATGAGGCCCCGGCGGATCTGGTCCGCGTATCCGGGGGAGGAAAGGCGGCAGTCCCGTCCCAGGGTGAGCTTCTTCTTGCCCCGGCGCACCAGGTAGGTGCCTGCGGCCCGGCCGATCTTATAGACGTCCTCGTCGTTCAGGTCCTTGTCCACCAGCCCACGGATGTCGTATTCGCGGAAAATGTTCTGGTTCATGACTCCTCCTTCTCTATTTTTTGGACGGGCGGGACAAAGCCCGGGATGTGCTTGGCGGGAAGGCTTAGGCACCCAGGAAGTGGGCGGTAAAGCCGGCGGCGGCGGCCATCCAGCAGTAGATGGCGAACAGATGGAACTTTCCGTGCTGCAGGAGGCGCAAAAGGAGCCGCAATGCCGCGTAGCCCGTGGCCGCGGCCACCGCGCCTCCCAAGAGGAGCACGGGCCATTCTCCGGCCAGGACGGCCGGGTCCGCGCCCGAGCCTTCCAGGACCAGGGCCCCCAAAATGGCGGGAATGGACATGAGAAAGGACAGCCGCGCGGCGGCGGGCCGGTCGATGCCCATGAAGATGCCCGTGGCGATGGTGGCCCCGGACCGGCTGATCCCCGGCATGACGGCCAGGCCCTGGGCGATGCCCACCACGAGGCCGTCCTTGGCGGTGAGGCCCGCCTCCGTGCGGCCGGAAAAGCCGTGGCCTCTGGTAAGCCACAGGATGACCCCCGTCAAAAGAAGCATGGAGGAGGCGAAGGGCACGGAGGCGAAGCTCCACAACAGGAAGCGCTGCACGGAAAGGCCCAGGATGGCCGTGGGCACGGACCCTAGGATGATGACTGCGGCCAAGCGGGAGTCGGCGTCCCACTCCACGGATTTTCCCGGGGAGAGCGCCTGGGCCAGGAGGCGGAAGAACCCTGCGGCCGCCTGGGCGATGGGCCGGTGAAACACGGCGAACACCGCGGCCAGCGTGCCCGTGTGCACCGCCACGTCGAACAACAGTTCCGGCTCCTCCAAGCCCAACAGCCGCTGGAACAGGACCAGGTGGCCGGAACTGGAAACGGGCAAGAACTCCGTCAACCCCTGGATCACCCCCAAGATCACCGCCTGCACCGGTTCCACGGCCCATGCCTTTCCGATGGTTGCGTAAAAGCGCGATAAGCTCCATTCGCCTTGCCGCCACCCTAAGGGGTTTGCCCGTGAGAATCCAGTCTTTTTGCATCAGCCCTTCACCACCGCCAGGGGGCGCAGGCGGGCCACCTTGACGGCCAGCCCCGCCCCGGCCACGGTTTCCACCACCAGGCTCACGTCCTTGTAGGCTTCGGAAACCTCTTCCATGAGGGTGCTGCGGCCGGTCCAGCGCACCAGGATACCCCGGCCTGCAAGCTCTCCGGCGATGTCGCGGCCGCGGGAGGCCTTCTTGGCCGCGGTGCGGGAGAGGACCCTGCCCGCGCCGTGGCACGCGGACCCGAAGGTTTCGTCCATGGCCCCCTGGGTGCCGCACATGAGATAGGAGTAGCGGCCCATGTCTCCCGGCACCAGCACGGGCTGGCCGATGGCGCGGTACATGGAGGGCACCTCCGGCCGGCCGGGTCCAAAGGCCCTCGTGGCGCCCTTCCGGTGCACGCAAAGGGTCCGTTCCTCGCCATCCACGGTGTGGCGTTCCTTCTTGGCCACGTTGTGGCACACGTCGTAGATGAGCCGCATGCCAAGGTCACGCGGTCCCATGTCCAGCACCTCCATGAACCCCTGGCGCACGTGGTGCATGAGGATCTGGCGGTTGGCCCAGGCGTAGTTGGCCGCAGCCGCCATGGCGGAAAAGTAGCGCCGCCCCAGGTCGCTGCCGATGTACGCGCAGGCCAGCTGCCGGTCCGGAAGTTCGAAGGGAAGCTCGTTCGCCTTCCGGGTCATGATCGCAAGGAAGTCGTCGCACACCTGGTAGCCTAGCCCCCGGGACCCGGAGTGCACGAACACGGTGACCTGGCCCTCGGAAAGCCCGAACACCTCCGCCTTGGCCGGGTCGTAGATCTCCTCCACCGCGCCCACTTCCAGGAAATGGTTGCCGCTGCCCAGGGTGCCCAGCTGCTTGAAGCCCCGCTGGATGGCGCGCTCGCTCACCGCCTCCGGGTCCGCGCCGGCCATGGCCCCGTGCTCCTCGGTGTGCTCGATGTCCGAAGGCTCGCCCATGCCCTGTTCCAGGGCCCACTGGGCGCCCTTTACCAGCACCTTTCTGGCCTCCTTTTCGGTAAGCTTCACGAACCCCGTGGACCCCACGCCCGAGGGAATGCGCCGGAACAGGTCGTCGGCCAGGCGGGGGAGCTTGCCCTCCAGGTCCTTCACTTCCAGCTTGGTGGCGGCAAGCCGCACCCCGCAGTTGATGTCGTAGCCCACCCCTCCCGGGCTGATGATCCCTTCGTCCCAGTCAAAGGCCGCCACCCCGCCGATGGGGAACCCGTAGCCCAAGTGGATGTCGGGCATGGCCATGGATGCCTTCACGATGCCCGGCAGGGTGGCCACGTTGGCCACCTGCTTGAGCGCCCCCTCCCACTTAAGGTCGTCCATCATCTCCTCGGTGGCGTAGATGATTCCGGGCACCCGCATGGCCCCGGTCTTGGGGATGCGGAAACAGTAGTCCGTGACCTTCTCGATGCCGGGTTGCATGGCGCGCTCCAGAGGGTTTGT
>JAFDHW010000390.1 GCA_019308705.1 Deltaproteobacteria bacterium | reverse complement strand
ACCGCCGCGTGGGCGTGCCGGCCACGGCGGCGTTGTCGGCGTACCTGAAGGCGTTTCCGCCGGCAAAGCCTTCGATGACGCCGCTTCGGAGGGCGGCGTTCGTGGTGTTGTCCGAACTGGGGTCCGCCATTTTGGCGTACCCGGCCATGGACGCGCTGTTGAAGGCCCACCCGGACGCGGAACTTTACTTCCTTTGCTTTGAGCAGAACCGGGAGGCGGTGGAGCGCCTGGGCCTGGTGGAGCCCAAGCGGGTGATCACGGTTTCCATGGAGAGCGCGGGCGCGTTCTTGTCCTCCAGCATGGCCGCGGTCCGGCGCATGCGGGCCCGGAACATCGACACGGTGTTCGACCTGGAGCTGTTCTCCCGCTTTTCCGCGCTGTTGACCGGCGCATCCGGCGCGGCGCGGCGCGCGGGGTTCCACCGCTACTCCATGGAGGGCCTGTACCGGGGCGAGCTCCTGACCCATCCCGTGGCCTACAATCCCTACCAGCACATGAGCAAAAACTTCCTGGCCCTGGTCCGGGCCGTGGAGCGCGAACCCGACGTGCCGCTGCTCAAGGAATCCCTGGACCAGGACCTGGCCGCGCCCTCCTGCGCGCCGGACCCGGAGGCGGTTGCCAGCGTAAGCAACAAGCTGCGCGGCCTGTGCCCGGCGGCCGAGGGCGCGCGGCTCCTTTTGCTGAACCCGGACCCGGGCAGCCTGCCCGTCCGGGGCTGGCCCGTGGAGCGCTTTGCCGCCGCGGCCAACCGGCTGCTGGAGAGCCACCCGGAGGCCGTGGCCGCCCTCATCGGCCTGCCCGGCGCGGAGCCGTACACCACGGCCCTGGCCGACAAGCTTCCCCCATCCCGCACGGCCGACCTCTCCGGCAAAACCTCCATGGAGGAGCTTCTGGCCCTGCTCTCGAAGTCCAGCCTGCTCCTCACCGCGGACTCCGGCCCGGCGCATTTGGCCACCCTCACCAACACCCCCACGGTGGTCCTGTTCGGCCCGGAAACCCCGGCGCTTTACGCCCCCCTGCACGACACCGCCACCCCCCTGTTCGCCAACCTGGCCTGCTCGCCCTGCCTCACCGCCTACAACCACCGCCAAACCACCTGCAAAAAGGCCCGGTGCATGGAAGCCATAAGCGTGGACGAGGTGGTTAAAGCGGCAGAGAAGTATTTGGCATAGAAGGGAAACGGTGCGGCGGAATGCTTCGTGCCCAAGGGGCGCCAGCCCCCATGGCGCGCGCCAGGGCAAGAACCGCCCCCGGCGGATGTGGCGGCTCCGGGTATTTCGGGCGCGGGAAGGCGAGCGGACGCCGCCTCACCCCTCTTTCCATGAAGGCATCTTGAGCTCGTACCGCACCGGCTTCTCCGGGGCCTCCCCCCCCGGTTCCAGGGGAACATGGTGGCGCTCCTCGAAGATCATGGCTCCCCCGGAATCCACGAGCAGGATGGTGGAGGAGCGGGTGCCGTAGACCGGGCTTTGGACAAAGATGGCGGAAAGCACCTTTTCCCAGGCCGGTCCCACGCCCGTGTCCGGGAGTTGGTCGTCCGGGGCCGGGGTGGGGTCGGAAAGAAGCGAAAACAGGGATTGCTCGCAAAGTTCGGGCCGGGACACCGCCTCCGCCAGCGCCGCCTTGCCGCGGACCACCTTGGGCCAGGGAGTGTCCAGCAGCGCGTTGGACAGCCCGTGGATTCCCGGCGGCACCTCCTTTATCCCCTCCCCCATGTTGGACAGCCAGTACAATTTGCAGGGGTCGCCCAACAGCACGTTGAAGGGATTGTAGTCCCCGGCGTTAGGCTCGATCCTTTGCAGGTATTCCAGGGGCGGGAGCCCGCCCAGGAGGTAGTCCCGCACCAGGGCCCCCCGGCTGGGCGCGTCCGCCCGCAAGGCGCGCGGCTCGCGGAAGTTGGTGAGCGCGCCGAACCGGCCGTCTTCGGCGACACCCATCCAGGTGCCGTTCTCCTGCACGTCCCGGCCCGCGATGACGCCCGCGCTCCCGGGCCAGGGACACGCCTGGACCGTGGGGCGTTCGTAGAACTCGTCCCGGTTCGCGGCCATGACCAGGGGGAAATCCTTCCGCACCTTCCAGGCAAAAAGCACGATGCACATGACGCTTCCTCCGCGCCAAAGCCTATCCCCTCCCCGCCCGGCGGACGAGCCCCTGGCGTGTAAATCGGGTTTTCCATTTGTCCCGGCCTGTTGTTGTGCTATTCTTCCGGGCTTGCGGCGGAAACCCGCCGCCGGGCTTGCGGCGGAAACCCGCCGCCGGGCTTGCGGCGGAAACCCGCCGCCAAAAGAGGAGCCAACGCAATTTGCCAATCTTAAGACGAGCCGGGAGGTAGCCAAATGAAGGAAGTCGTCATCGTGGGCGGGGCGCGCACCCCCATCGGGAGTTTTGGCGGACAACTGAAGACCGTGTCGGCCAAGGAACTGGGCAAGCTGGCCATGAAGGGCGTGTTCAAAAAGCTCAACCTGCGGCCCGAGGCCGGGGCCGGGCAAAAGGAGATCTCCCCGGACAAGATCAGGGACGCCGGCCGGGCGTCGATAGAGGAGGAAGCCTACGACTGGGACGAGTCCGCCGCACCGGTGACCGTGGACGAGGTCATCATGGGCAACGTGCTCACCGCGGGCCTGGGCCAGAACCCGGCCCGCCAGGCCATGATCATGGCAGGCATCCCCAAGGAAACCCCGGCGTTCACCGTCAACAAGGTCTGCGCCTCGGGCTTGAAGTCCATCGCGCTCGCCGCCGCCTCCATCATGATCGGCCAGGCCGAGTGCATCCTGGCCGGCGGCCAGGAGTCCATGTCCAACGCGCCCATGGCCCTGCCCAAGGCCCGGTGGGGATACCGCA
>JAFDHW010000389.1 GCA_019308705.1 Deltaproteobacteria bacterium | reverse complement strand
CCACGCCGCCCACGTTCACGACCTGCCCGTTGAACAGCCCGCCGTGGAACCGGGTGATGAGCCCGGAGAACACGGGGATGATCTCCGCCATCTTGATGGAGAAACAGAACACCAGTTCCTTGGCCGCCTCCCGGGTGAGGATTCCCGCCTCCACGTCCCGCTCGTAGTAGGGATACAGGTACTGGTCCATGCGCCCCGGGCACACGGAGTTGTCCAGGCTCTCGGCGTTGATGGCCACCTGGGCGAAAAACACACTCTGCAACGCCTCCCAGAAGGTCCGCGCCGAGCGGGCGGGCACCTGGCCGCAAACCTCGGAAATGGCGAAAAGCTCCGCCCGCCTGGCCGGGTCCGTCTCTTTTTTCGCCATGTCCGCGGCCAGGTCCGCATACCGGTGGCCAAAGGCCGCCAGCCCCTCCATCACCCTGGCCACGCCCCGGTAAAAATGGGCGGCCTCCGAGCCGGGCCGCACGCCCTTTTGAAGGGCGCGGGCCTCCTCGGCGATGCCATAGGCCCCCACCTGCAAAAGCTTCTCATAGTCCGGGGCCACGTGGCTGATGCCCCCGGTCTCGTTGATCACGTACTCATGGCCCTTGATCTGCCGGGCCATGAAGGCCAGGTTCCTTGCCCGGGAGGAATGGACCTTGGCCCCCAGGAACCGGGTGGCCCAGAAAGGCACGATGGCCGCCAGCTTGAGTTGTTCTGCCCGGGAGATTTCCAGGGGGTTTTCCGCGCGCGTGGGAAAGGTAAACAGATCGGCCAGTTGGACCAGGCCGTGGAGTTCGGGAAAGACGGCCCCGCCCACCCGGCGGGAGGTGTAGTTGCCCACGATGAGCTCGTGCGGCCAGATGGCGATGGTGCGCTCGGCCAGCACCGCGGACAGGGCCTCGGCCATGCGTACGGGGGCGGGCTTTTTCCGGTTTTTGCGCACCTTGTGGTACCGGGTCCAGGAAAGGGCGCGCTCGGGGCACACCCCCGGCGCGGCGGACATGACGGCGGTCTTCAACGCCTCGATGCGCGGGTTCATGGGCTCCTCACAAGGGCTGATAAACCACGGGCCGAAGCCCCAGGGCGGCCAGGGCCTCCCGGGCCGAAGCCAGGCTTTTTGCCGGGTCGCCGGAAAACGTGCCGGTCCCCGCCCTGCCCGGGGCCATGTGGGAAAGCTTGGCCCGGCCCAGGGGATGGTAGGGCAAAAGGTGGATCTTTTTGTGGCCCGTGCGCTTCAGAAAAGCGGCCAAGGCCGCAAGGTTGTCCGGCGCATCCTGCACCCCCGGCACCACGGGCATCCTCGCAACCAGGCCGGGGTGCCCGGCCAGGTTCTCGAAATTTTCCAAGATCCGTTCGTTGGAAACACCGACCCATCGCCGGTGCTCCCCGGGGTCCATGAACTTTATATCATAGTAGACAAGATCGAAATACGGGGCAAGGCGCGCCAGGTCCTCGCCCGGGCAGGCCCCGGAGGTTTCCAGCACGAGGGAAAGCCCCGCCTCGTTGGCCAGGGGGAGAAAGGCGTCCAGGAACCCCGCCTGGGCCATGGGCTCGCCTCCGGAAAGGGTGACCCCGCCGCCCGAGGCGCGGAAAAAATCCTTGTCGGCCAGCACTTCCGCAAGAAGCCCCTCCGGGCTCACCTTGCGTCCCGCCAATACCAGCGCTCCGTGCACGCAGGCGGCCGCGCAGGCCCCGCACCCCGTGCACCGGGAAAAATCCACACGCCTTTCCGCCTCCTCCAGCACCGCGCCTTCCGGGCACACGGAAAAGCACGCCCCGCACCCCGCGCACCGCTCCACGTAGAACATCACCTGCGGCGATGGGGACACGCCCTCGGGGTTCTGGCACCACGCGCAGGAAAGGGGGCAGCCCTTGAGAAACACCGTGGTCCGCACTCCCGGCCCGTCGTGCAGGCAGAACCGCTGCACGTCAAAAACCAAGGCTGCAGGGGGCTGGTCCATGGGATTTCGGCTTTGAAAGTTGAAGTATGGATGAGGCGCCGGCGCATAGAAACCGGACGTTTCCGGTCAACCCGGATTATTCACGAGCCCGGAGGGTGAAAATTTCGCCAATGGCGGCGTACGCCGAGCCCCGATAACGCGGCCAGCACGGAAATCAGGCTTCGTGAATAATCCGGGCTAAAAATTGTCCGGCGAGATGTTTCACGAATAATTCGGGTTAAGCGGCTCCGGGAGGGACTACTCCTTTGCCCTTTCCGCCCGTTTGAGGATCTTGGCCATGTAGGGCTGATACTGGGTTTTGGCCCCCAGCTTGTTGGCCAAAAGGCGCACGGCGGCGAAGGTTACGGCGAACCCGGCCAGGCCAAGGAGCACGGCGGCGGCCTCGGGGTCCAGGGAGGTGCCGGCGGCCAGCCGGTTGCCCAGAAGGGCTCCCGCCACCAGCCCCATCATGGGCACGAAGTAGACCAGGAAGGTGGCCTTCATGAAGGAGGCGTCGGACACGCCCACGGCCACCCTGTCGCCGGGGGCGGCGTCCAGGGTGTTTTTCACCAAAAACTCCACCTCCTTGCCGCCGCCCATGACCCGACAGCCCTCCCGGGCCGCGCAGTGGTCGCAGGCCTCGCACCGCCGGGTTTTCACCCGGGCGTGCCCGTCGTCGGTCACGGAAACGATGATTCCTTCTTCGATGGCCATGGATTCTCCAAGATTGCAATGGACACACAAATATTAGCCCGGATTATTCACGAAGCCTGATTTCCGTGCTGGCAAGGCTAGAGGGGTGAAGGCGTACTTTGGTTCGCCGAGCCCCGATAACGCGGCCAGCGCGGAAATCGGGCGAGCCCGAAGGGTGAGGAATTTTGCCCGAATGGCAGCATTCCTCCAATAATCAGACCGTCTTTGGCGCAAGACCC
>JAFDHW010000388.1 GCA_019308705.1 Deltaproteobacteria bacterium | reverse complement strand
TATCCGGCGGGTTCCGCGCCGGGCGCGGCATGCCCGTGCCCGGCCACCCACAGCTTTGCAACCGATGCGGCCACTGCGTGGCCGTGTGCCCGGCCGACGCGGTCATCCACCCGGGCGTCGACCGCTCCCAGGTGCGCGCCGCCAAGCCCAAGCTGCTTTCCCCGGAATGCTTCGAGGAGATCGTCCGCACCAGGAGAAGCGTGCGCCGGTTCAAGAACCAGCCCGTAGCCAAACGCGACATCAACCGCCTTTTGGACCTGGCCCGGTACGCGCCCACGGCCACCAACGCCCAGGACGTTGGATTCATCGTGGTCACGGACCGCGAGGTGATCCGCAAGATCGCCAATCGCATCTTTTCCATGGGAAAGGGCACCTACCGGCTGACCAAAACCGGCCCGGTGCGCCTGGCCTACAAGGCCGCCCTCGCGGCTGGGGTCGCCCAGACCATGCTCAAGTACATGGACGGCATGGAGTATTACCAGGAGCAGGCCAAAAAGGGCCGGGACCTCATCTGCCACGGCGCGCCCGTGCTCATCCTGCTCCACGGCCCCGCAGGCGGCACCTTTTCCTCGGACAACTGCAACATCGCGGGTTCGGTCATTACCCACCACGCCCACGCCCTGGGCCTGGGCACCGTGTATTTGGGGTTCGTCACCGCGATGCTGCGCTTCTTTCCGGATTTCAAGCGTATGCTGGGCCTGCCCAAGGGCCGCAGGGTCTACGCCACCCTGGCCCTGGGCCACCCCAAGTACCGCTACGCCCGCACCGTGAGCAGAAAATCCCCCCGTGTCACCTGGGTCGAGCCGTAGCATGATCGAAACCGCAGCCTTCGAGGAAGTGACCCAATTCAAGCTTTCCACGGAAATGGACGGCAAGCCCGTGTACTGGGCGGCCGCCTACCTGGTGGACGGGCTGTTGATCGACACCGGCCCGGCGGTCACCGCCGTCGAGCTCGCCGCCGCCCTGGCGGACAAGCGCGTGGACAAGATCGTGAACACCCACTTCCACGAAGACCACGTGGGCGCCAACAACCTCATCGCAAAACAGCACGGCGCGTCCATCTTCGCGCCCGCGGCCTCCATCCCCCACATTCAGAATCCGCCTCCCTTGCGCCTCTACCAGAAGCTGGTGTGGGGAGAGCCGGAGCCCTCCAGTCCCTCCCCCCTGCCGGACACGGTCAAGACGCCGAACTTCACCTTCTCCGTCATCCCCACCCCCGGCCACAGCGAAGGCCACGTGTGCCTGGCCGAACTCTCCCGGGGATGGATCTTTTCCGGGGACATCTTCGCCCGGGAAACCCCCAAGTTCACCCGCCCGGAAGAGGACATGGGCCAGGCCGTCGCCTCCATGAGAACCCTCGTCAACCTGCCCACGGACCGCCTGGTCCTGTTCACCTCCGTGGGCAAGATCATCGAGGACGGCCGCGGCGCCCTCACCAACACCATCGAATACCTCACCGGCCTCTCCCGACAGGCCAAGTCCCTCGTCGCAAGGGGACGGTCCCCGGAACAAATCATGGACACCCTCTTCGGCGGGGAACACAACTTCGCCACCATAACCAACGGCCATTACAGGACCATGAACCTGGTGAAAAGCCTGCTTGAGATGGAAGAATAAAAGACGAAAAACCATTCGCAGGCGAAATCCTCCAGCGGACTTTCATGGCCTCGCAAGATAAATCCGCCGAACCCGGTTTTTTGAGGGGATTTGGGGAAGTTTTCCCCCAACAAATCCAGATCAGGGAGGCTTGCATGCGGCTGGAATCGAAGGTGGCGATGGTTACGGGCGGGGGCAGCGGCATTGGCCGGGCGATTTGTTTGCGGTTTGCCGCCGAGGGCGCCCGGGTGGTCGTGGGGGACATCGAGGAGGAGACCGCGGCGGCCACCGCGGAGGCGGTGGCGGCGGAGCACGGGCCCGGCCGGGCGCTGCCCGTGGCCTGCGACGTGACAAAGGGCTCCGACCTGGACAAGCTGGTGGAGGCGGCCAGGGCCCTGGGGCGGCTGGACGTGGTGGTGCACAACGCGGGCATGAGCGACATGGGCTCGGTGGGAGACATCGAGTACGAGAAGTGGCTCACGGTCATGGACGTGAACTTGAACTCCCACGTCATGCTTTCCCAGCGGGTGCTGCCGGTCTTGATCGGGCAGGGCGGCGGCCGCATGATCCACGTGGCGTCCGCCATGGGGCTCATGGCGCACAAGATGTCCGCGGCCTATTCCGTGTCCAAGGCCGGGGTGGTGCAGCTGGTCAAGCAGATGGCCCTGGATTACGGGGAGGAGAACATCACGGTGAACGCCATCTGCCCGGGCATTATCCACACCCGGATGACGGGTTTCGTGCTTTTGGACGAGGAGATGAAAGAGTTCTACGAAAGCGTCACGCCGCTCAAGCGCATCGGCACGCCCGAGGACGTGGCCGCGGTGGCCGCCTTCCTGGCCTCGGACGACGCGAGCTTCATCACCGGCGCGGCCATCCCCGTGGATGGCGGCGTCATCGCGGGCACCGACGTGCTTTTGGGGCCCCGGTAGCCGGGGGGCCTATTGTTTCCGGGCCAGCTACCCCACCCGGTCTTCGACCGGGCGGGGACCCCGGCGCTTGCTCTCGCACAAATCGGACTCGTGAATAGGGGCTGTTTCCGAAAAACAATACCCTCCTCTGAAACCTGCCGTGTGGCTCCTCCATCAAAGTTCCTGGGCTGGCCAGGGGGGCTCATCGGTTACAAGCCGTCTTGTCCCGGCTTGGATTTTCGAAGTTCCTTGTCCGGCACCGCGCGGCCATTGGCGCATAAGAACCTGCAATTCAAAAGTTTTTTTAGGGAAGGGAGCGCGAGGGGAACCCCTTTTTTTCAAAAAAGGGGTTCCCCTCG
>JAFDHW010000387.1 GCA_019308705.1 Deltaproteobacteria bacterium | reverse complement strand
ACCACCATGGTGGTGTTCCCCCGGTTCGACCCCAAGGAGTACCTCACGGCCATCGCCAAGTACCGGGCCACCTCCCTGGGCGGCGCGCCCCAGCTCTACGGCCCCCTGGCCGAACTGCCGGAGTTTTCCCGGATGGACCTTTCCGGGGTGAAGCTCGCCGCCTCCGGGGCCGCGCCCCTGCCGCGGGTGGTGCTGGACCGGATGCTCTCTTCCTTTTCCGGCGTGGTGTGCGAGGCCTACGGCTGCACGGAATGCACCATGGGCGCCACCGCCAACCCGCCGGACAGAAGCCTCATCCGCCCGGGGTCCGTGGGCCTGCCCGTGTTCGACACGGAGTGCAAAATCGTGGACCTGTCCACGGGCGAGGAACTGCCACCGGGCGAGGAGGGCGAGGTGCTCATCCGCGGCCCCCAGGTCATGGTGGGGTACTGGAACCGGCCCGAAGCCACCGCCGAGGTGCTGAAAGACGGCTGGCTCCACACCGGCGACATCGGCAAGATAGACGAAGACGGCTACCTTTACATCACGGACCGCAAAAAGGACCTCATCCTGTACAAGGGCTACAACGTCTACCCCCGGGAGATCGAGGAGGTCCTCTACACCCACCCGGCCGTGGAGGCCGCCGCCGTGGTGGGCAAGCCCGACGAAAAAGCCGGCGAAATCCCCGTGGCCTTCATCCAGCTAAAGCCCGGCCAGTCCCTTGCGGCCGAACAAATCATGGAATTTGCCAACTCCCAGCTCGCCGCCTACAAGAAGATTCGCGAAGTCCACTTCGTGGATCAGATCCCCGTGTCCGCCGCCGGCAAGGTGCTCAAAAGGGAACTGCGGGAGCAGCTGTAAGGGGGAGGGATGTTTCGCGGGGAAATCCGGTGCGCGTCGGGCCTCGGCCGGTGCGCTCCGCGGGGTGTCCGGCCTGCATCCGGCGCGCGTTGTGGGCCGGCGGCCCCGGGGGAAAGGGAAGCATTCCCCCTTCCAACCGCCTTGGGGAGGGCGCGCAGGGGGGCTTTCCCCGCCCCCCTGCGCTCTTTCCTTTTTCTTTTTACTCCCTCAAATCCTTCCGCAGGATCTTGCCCACGTTGGATTTGGGCAATTCGTCGCGGAACTCGATATACTTGGGGACCTTGTAACCGGTGAGGTTCTGTTTGCAGAAGTCCTTGACTTCCTCGGCGGTCAGGGTGGGGTCCTTCTTGACCACGAAGAGCTTGACGGCTTCGCCGGATTTCTCGTCCGGCACGCCGATGGCCGCGGCTTCGAGGATCTTTTCATGGGACGCGGCCACCTCCTCGATCTCGTTGGGGTAGACGTTGAACCCGGACACGTTGATCATGTCCTTTTTGCGGTCCACCAGCTTGACGAACCCGTCTTCGTTCATGAAGCCCATGTCGCCGGTGCGGAAAAAGCCGTCCTCGGTCATCACCTTGGCGGTCTCCTCGGGCCGGTTCCAGTAGCCCTGGGTGACCTGGGGCCCGCGGATGCAGATTTCGCCCACCTCGTTCAACGGCACATCCTTGCCCTCGTCGTTTCGGATGGGTACCTCGGTGGAGGGGATGGGCAGGCCGATGTAGCCGGTGTATTCCTTGACGGTCATGGGGTTCATGCAGGCCGCGGGCGAGGTTTCGGTGAGCCCGTAGGCCTCCACCAGGGGCGTGCCGGTGACCTCCTTCCACCGCTTGGCCACGGGCGCCTGCACGGCCATGCCGCCGCCCAGGGCCACGTGGAGATGGGAAAAGTCCACCTCGGAAAACCCCGGGGTGTTCAACAGCCCGTTGAACAGGGTGTTTACGCCGGTCATGGCGGTGAAGGGCCACTTTTTGAGCTCCTTGACGAACCCGGGCAGGTCCCTGGGGTTGGTGATGAGCACGTTCAGCCCGCCTAAGGAGAAGTAGACCAGGCAGTTCGCCGTCAACGAGAAGATGTGGTAGAGCGGCAGGGGGGTGATGATGATCTCGCTCCCGTCCTCCTTGACCAGGTTCTTGATCCACGCCGAGGCCTGGAGCACGTTGGCCACGATGTTCTTGTGGGTGAGGATGGCGCCCTTGGCCACGCCGGTGGTGCCGCCGGTGTACTGGAGAAAGGCTATGTCCTCGTGGGCGATCTTCTCGGGCTTGAACTTCGCCGCGTCCCCGGCCTTCACGCAGGCCACAAAGTCCTTGGCCCCGGGAAGCTTGTAGGGCGGCACCATCTTCTTGACCTTCTTCAGCACGAAGTTCACCAGGGCCGACTTCGGAAACCCGAGCATGTCGCCCACCTGGGTGATCATCACGTGCTCGATGGAGGTCTCGTCCAGGACCTCCTCCAAGGTGTGGGCGGAATTGGCGAAGATGACGATGGCCTTGGCGCCGGAGTCGTTCATCTGGTGCTTCAGCTCGCGGGCGGTGTACAAGGGGTTTACGTTCACCACGATCATGCCCGCGCGCAGGATGCCGAACAGCGCCACCGGGTACTGGAGGATGTTGGGCATCATGATGGCCACCCGGTCGCCCCGGGAAAGGCCCAGCTGGTTCTGGAGGTAGGAAGCGAACTTTTTGCTCAGCCCGTCCAGCTCGCTGTAGGTGATGTTCTTGCCCATGTTGTGGAACGCGGGCCGGGAGCCGAATTTCTTGCAGGCTGTTTCCATCACGTCGCAGATGGAATCGTATTCGCTGGGATCGATGTCCGCCGGCACGCCGGGGTCGTAGTTTTTCACCCAAATTTTTTCCATGGGATCCTCTCCTGCTCGTGGGGTTGTTGGTGATTCACAGTAGTCCTGAAAAATAATTTTAGCCCGGATTATTCATGAGCAATTTTGCCCGAGATCGAATTTTTCTTTATTTTCAATCCGTTGGAGCTGTTTTTCGGGTCTTGCGCCAAAGACGGTCTGATTATTTGAGGA
>JAFDHW010000386.1 GCA_019308705.1 Deltaproteobacteria bacterium | reverse complement strand
GCTCTACGAGGGGGAACGCAGGGTCGTCTTCCCCATGGTGCTGTTGTCCGTGCTGTTCTTCGCGGCCGGGGGCGCCTTCGGCTACTTCCTGGTGTTTCCCTTCGGGTTCAAGTTCTTCCTGGGCTTTTCCTCGGACACGGTGCGGGCCATGCCCTCCATGAAAGAGTACCTTTCCCTGGCCACCCGGCTTTTGCTGGCCTTTGGCGTGGTGTTCCAGCTTCCCCTGTTCATCACCGTGTTCGCCCGGTTCGGCTTGGTTTCCGTGGACTTTTTGAAGAAAAACCGCAAGTACGCCCTGGTGCTCTTCTTCGCGGGCGCGGCCGTCATCACCCCGCCGGACGTTGTGACCCAGGTGCTCATGGCCCTTCCCCTCGTGGTTCTCTACGAGCTTTCCATCCTTGGCGCGCGCATGTTCGGAAAAAAGAAGTCCGGGAAGGCCGCCGCCGAAGAAGCCTGATCCCTTTCCCCGTCCCGCTCGCCCCCTTGCTTGGCAGCCCTGGCAAGAACTGGTAGAATTTTTGATTTTCGGCCCTGCCGGCCACAGGACGCGGAAAGAGACCATTCGGAACCATGCGCCACGCCTTCCCAGGTGAGACCGACCCGGCCCCAAGGGTCCCTGCCGCGGCATGGGACGCGGCCAAGGTTCTCCTCGCGGCAGCGGCCATGGCCTGGCTGGCCTACCGGGGCGCCACGGAGCTTGGCTACAACTGGCAGTGGCACCGCGTGGGGGAATACCTTTTCTTCTCCCGGGAAGGCCGCCTGCACGCCGGGCCGCTGGTCCAGGGGCTTTTCGTCACCCTCCGCATCGTGGGGGCCAGCCTGCTTCTGGCCTTTGGCCTGGGGCTCTTCACCGCGCTTCTGCGGCGCTCCTCGTTCTTCTCCGCCCGGCTGTTGGCCCGGGCCTACATGGAGCTGGTCCGCAACACGCCCCTTCTCATCCAGATCTTCTTTGTCTACTTCGTGGTGGCCCGGGTGTTCTCCGTCTCCCGGTTCTGGTCCGCGGTGTGGGCCCTTTCCCTGTTCGAGGGCGCCTACATGTCCGAGATCTTCCGGGCGGGCATCGCCTCCATCGCCCGCGGGCAGTGGGAGGCGGCGGCCAGCCTCGGGCTTTCTCCCTTCCAGGCCTACGTCCACGTCATCCTGCCCCAGGCCGTGCGCCGGGTGCTGCCCCCCTTGACCAGCCAGACCGTGAGCCTGGTCAAGGATTCCGCCCTGGTGTCCACCATCGCGGTGTACGACCTCACCATGCAGGCCCGGTCCGTGGTTTCCGAAACCTTTTTGGCCTTCGAGGTGTGGTTCCTGGTGGCGGCCATGTACCTGGCCGTCACCGTGTCCCTGTCCGTGGCGGCCCAGGCCATGGAAAGGCGGCTGAAGGTGCGCACGTGAACGGCCCCGCTGGAAAGAGCCGTCCCGTCGCGGTGCGCGTGCAAGGCGCGGTAAAGGTGTTCGAGGGCGGCCTGCGCGCCGTAGACGGCGTGTCCTTCGACCTGGCCGAGCGGGAGGTGGTGTGCCTGGTGGGGCCCTCGGGATCGGGGAAATCCACCCTTCTGCGGTGCATCAACGGCCTGGAGAAGATGGACGCCGGCACGGTGACGGTCCACGGGGTGACGCTCCCCGGCACCAAGACGGACCTGATGGCCGTGCGGCGCATGGTGGGCATGGTCTTCCAGCAGTTCAACCTGTTTCCCCACCTTTCCGTGCGGGAGAACATCAACCTGGCCCAGCGCCTGGTGAAGGGAAAGACCCGGGAGGCGGCCGACGCGGCCACCATGGAGCTTTTAGCCAAGGTGGACCTGGCGGAAAAGGCGGACGCCTGGCCGGCCCAGCTTTCCGGCGGCCAGCAGCAGCGGGTGGCCATCGCCCGGGCCCTGGCCTGCGAGCCGCGGGTCATGCTGTTCGACGAGGCCACCTCCGCCCTGGACCCGGAAACCATCGGCGAGGTGCTTTCCGTGATGAAGCGCCTGGCCGCCGAGGGCACCACCATGCTGGTGGTGACCCACGAGATGGGTTTCGCCCGGGAGGCCGCGGACCGCATGATGTTCATGGACCAGGGAAAGATCCTGGAGCAGGGGCCGGTGGCCGCGTTTTTCGACCACCCGGCCCACGAGCGCACCCGGGAATTTTTGAGCAGGATCCTCTGACCACAACGAGCGGAAGGAGAACCCCATGAAGACGAGGCTTTTCTCCCTT
Organism: Deltaproteobacteria bacterium; assembly: GCA_019308705.1. Lineage (GTDB taxonomy): Bacteria > Desulfobacterota > Desulfobacteria > Desulfobacterales > Desulfatibacillaceae > JAHJUF01. The sequence goes on along the minus strand of JAFDHW010000386.1, from coordinate 694 downwards.
GTCCTGGCCTGTGCGCTGGTTTTCTGCACCCTCCCCGCCCTGGCGAAGAGGGACGACCCCCGCCGGGAGTTGGTGAAGACCTCCATCGTGGAACAGGTGACGCGGAGGGGGGTCCTCCGGGTGGGCATGTCCACCTTCGTGCCCTGGGCCATGAAGGACAAGAACGGCGAGTTCATGGGGTTTGAGATCGACGTGGCCCGGCGGCTGGCCCAGGACATGGGCGTGGAGGTGGAGTTCGTGCCCACCAAGTGGAGCGGCATCATCCCGGCCCTGATCGCGGGCAAGTTCGACGTGATCATCGGCGGCATGGGCATCCAGCCCAAGAGGAACCTGAAGGTGAACTTCACCCAGCCTTACTACTACACGGGCATGTCCCTGGTGGCGAGCCGGAAGAAGGCCGAGGGGTTCGACGCCCTTTCCGACTTCGACCGGGACGGCGTGGTGGTGGTGGCGCGGCTGGGCACCACGGCGGCCTCGGCGGTGAAGAAGTACCTGCCCAAGGCCAGCCTCCACGAGTTCGACGACGAGAGCCAGGCTCTGCAGGAACTCCTGGCCGGCAGGGCTCACGCCTGGGTCACCTCCGCGCCCATGCCCGCCTTTGCCGCCATCGAGCACCCGGACGAGCTGTTTTTGCCCTTCACCGGCACCTTCACCAGGGAGCCCATCGGATTCGCCGTGCAAAAGGGCGACGTGG
>JAFDHW010000385.1 GCA_019308705.1 Deltaproteobacteria bacterium | reverse complement strand
CTCTCCCCGGCCATGGCCATGGGCGAAAACAGCGCCAGCCCGGGCAAGCCGCTCACCCTCATGGACCTGCCCTATCCCCGGGACGCCCTGGAGCCGTACATCTCCACCCGCACCATGTCCTTCCACCATGGCAAGCACCACGCGGGCTACGTGGAGAAAACCAGAAAGCTCCTCTCCGGCACGCCGCTTGCGGGCAGGGACCTGGTGGACATCATCAGGACCTCGGCAGAGGACGCCTCCCGCACAGACCTGTTCCAGAACGCGGCCCAGGTCTACAACCACGACGTGTTCTGGCGCAGCATGAAGCCCGGCGGGGGCGGCAAGCCGCCGGAGGGCGACTTTTCCCGGGCCCTGGCCGCCCGGTTCGGGTCCTGCGAAAACTTCCGCAAGGCCTTTGCCCAGGCCGCGGCCGGCCGGTTCGGTTCCGGGTGGGCCTGGCTGGCCGTGGCGCCGGACGGCGAGCTGGCGGTATACAACACCATGAACGCGGACAACCCGCTGATCCGCGGCCACCAGCCCCTGCTGGCCCTGGACGTGTGGGAGCACGCCTACTACCTGGACTACCAGAACCGGCGGGGAGCCTTCATCGAGGCGTACCTGGACCACCTGGTGAACTGGGACCACGCCCAGTCGGAGTTTCACGCAACGACCTGAGCGGCCAGGGGTCGTACCGGCCGGGCAGGCGGGATCCACCCGCCCTGCGGGCGGACCGCAAAACAAGGAACGCCGTGGAACACGCCATCTTCACCGACATCGTCATCATCCTGGGATTGTCCACCGTGGTGGTGTTCGTGTTCCACCGCCTGAGGCTCCCCGTCATCGTGGGGTTTCTGACCGCCGGGTACCTGGCCGGCCCCCACGGCCTGGGCCTGGTTCCCTCCATGGAGGAAGCCCCCCTGCTGGTGGAAATCGGCGTGGTGCTCCTTTTGTTCACCATCGGCGTGGAATTTTCCTTGAAGAACCTGTTCGCCATCCGCAGGCTGGCTCTTCTGGGCGGCGGCGTGCAGGTCGGGACCACCATCGCCGCATTTTTCGGCCTGTTCGTGCTTTTGGACCAACCCCCGGCCAAGGCCCTGTTCTGGGGGTTTCTGGCCTCGCTGTCCTCCACGGCCATCGTGTTGCGCATCCTCCAGGAAAAGGACCAGGTGGTGGCCCCCCACGGCCGGGCTGCGGTGGGCATCCTCATTTTCCAGGACGTGGCCGTGGTGCCCATGATGCTGGCCGCGCCGCTATTGGCCGGGCAGGCGGGGGGCGTCACCTGGGAGTCCGCCGGGACGGCCGCAGGCAAGATGGTGCTGGTGCTGGCGTTTTTGTGGACCGCCTCGCGCTTCCTGGTGCCCCGGCTGCTCTACCAGGTGGCCCGCACGCGCAGCCGGGAGATCTTCCTGCTGTCGGTCATCGTCATCTGCCTGGCCACGGCCTGGTTCACCTACGAGGCAGGGCTTTCCCTGGCCCTGGGAGCCTTTTTGGCCGGGCTCATGATCTCGGAAAGCGAGTACAACGACCAGGCCCTGGGCAGCATCCTGCCCTTCCGCATCGTGTTCGCCAGCTTTTTTTTCGTGTCCATCGGCATGCTGTTTGACCCCGCGGTGCTGGCCAAGAGCTTCCTCCTGGTGGCCGGACTCACCGTGTTCGTCCTCGCGGTGAAGGCGGTGACCGCGTCTTCCGCCTGCCTGGCCGCGGGCCTGCCGCTGCGCACCTCGGTCTTGGCCGGGCTCGCCCTGGCCCAGGTGGGGGAATTCTCCTTCGTGCTGTCCAAGTCCGGCCTGGAGCACGGGCTGCTTTCCCAGGAGGCCTACGGCGTGTTTTTGTCCTGCACGGTGCTCACCATGGCCTTGACCCCGGGTCTCATCGCCCTGGCTCCGGCGGCGGCCAAGGCGGCCCTGGCCGCGCCCTTTCCCCGGAGGTGGAAAAGGCCGCCCATCGAGGAACGGGGGCCGGAGCGGGAGAACCATCTGGTCATCGTGGGGTTCGGGTTGAATGGCAAAAACGTGGCCGCGGCGGCCGCCTCGGCGGGCATCCCCTACGTGGTCATCGAAACCAACCCGGACACGGTGCGGCGCGAAAGGCGGGCAGGCCGGCCCATCCTGTTCGGCGACGCCTCCCTGCCCGAGGTGCTGGAACACGCCCACATCCACCTGGCCAGGGTGGCGGTGGTGGCCATCAACGACGCGCCGGCAACCCGGGCGGTGGTCAAAAACATCCGGGACAAAAACCCCGGAATCCACCTCATCGTGCGGACCCGTTTCCTGGACGAGATCGGTCCCCTGCGGGAGCTGGGCGCCGACGAAGTCATCCCCGAGGAGTTCGAGACCTCGGTGGAGATCTTTGCCCGGGTGCTGGACCGCTACCAGGTGCCCCGCACGGAGATCGAGGCCATGGTGGAGCAGGTGCGGGAAAACGCCTACGGCATGTTTCGGTCCCTTTCCACGGTGTCCACGGCCGGGGACACCCTGGACCTCCCCCAGACCCAGGTGGTCACCCTGCGGGTTTGCGAGGGCTCGCCCCTGGTGGGCAAGACCCTGGCCTCCATCCGGCTGCGAACCCGGTACGGTGTCACCGTACTGGCCGTGCGGAGGAAAGGAGAAACCCTGCCCAACCCGGACCCGGGCCTGGTGTTCACCGCCGGGGACGCCATGGTGCTTCTGGGCGCGCCGGACCAGGTGCGGAAAGCCGGGGCGCTTTTCGCGGACGCCTCCTGCCCCCTGCCGGACCACGCCCCCGGGGCACCGGAGCCCTAACCCGGATTATTCATGAGCAATTTTGCCCGAGATCGAATTTTTCTTTATTGTCAATCCGTTGGAGCTGTTTTTCGGGTCTTGCGCCAAAGACGGTCTGATTATTGGAGGAATTCTGCCATTCGGGCAAAATTGTTCACCCTTCGGGCTCGCCCGATTTC
>JAFDHW010000384.1 GCA_019308705.1 Deltaproteobacteria bacterium | reverse complement strand
CCGGATTGCCGCCCCGAATACCTCGCCGCCTTCCAGGCCATGGCCAACCTGGCCACCACCGGCGCGGTCACCGGCCGGCTCCCTGTCACCATCCACGCCCCCCTGCTGAACCGCTCCAAGGCCCAAATCATCACCCTGGGCCGGTCCCTGGGTGTGGACTTCTCGCTGACCCTCTCCTGCTACGACCCGGACCCGAACGCCCGCGCCTGCGGCGCCTGCGAGTCTTGTATCTTAAGAAGAAAAGGATTTTTGGAGGCGGGAGTGGAGGACCCGGCCTCGTATAGGGAGTAATGCGGGGAATCCCTTTGTTGCCGGACGGGGCGGCGACAAAGGGTTCCTCCGCGTCCTTTTCCCGGTCACCCTTGCTTATCCCCTCAACTGCGCCAGTTCTTCCTCGGCCAGGCGGGCGAAGGGGGATTGGGGGTAGGTATCCACGAAATTCCGGAGAGCTTCGGCGGCTTTTTGGGCGTCGCCCAGTTTCTTGTGGATCATGGCGGCGCGGAAGGCGGCGTCCTGGGTGACGCCGGAAAGGGGACCCTCCTTGAGGGCCTCGAACCGGGCCAGGGCCTGTTCCAGTTTTCCGGCGCCTTCCAGGGCGTGGGCCAGGCCGTTCTGTGCCAGGGTTTTTGCCAGGGGGTCGCCGGAGAATTTTTTCACGGCCAGCCGGTACCAGTCCTCGGCCTTTTGGTAGTCCCCGTTTTTGTAGGCAACGGCTCCCAGGCGCATGGCGGCCATGGCGGCGGCCTTGGTGCGGGGGTACTGGTCTATCACGCGTTCGAGCTGATCCGTGGCGGCCTTTGCGGCTTCGGGGTTCGCGGCCTCTTCCTTGTCCAGGCGCTCCAGGGTGGCGGCGGCGCGTTCGTAGGTGGCCATGGCCCGGCCACGGGTGCGGGAAAAGTGCCAGGAGCCCACCACCAGCAGCAGCCCGGCCAGGGCGAACACCGCCGTGGCGATGATCATCTCCTTCTGGTGGTCCCGTGCCCACTCCACGGCCCGGCTGCTCAAGGTCAAGAACTCGTCGGGCTCCTTCAAAAGCTGCTTTCTGCTGATCTTCTTTTTTTTGGCCAATTGCCCCCTCCTGGGTCTGTTTTCCTTGTTTAGCGCTGGTAGAGCATCTTTCGCAGGATGCGGCAGGCGCATTCCCCGGGCGAGGCCCGGGAGGTGTCCATGCGGATCTTTTGTTCCCTGGGCACCTCGTTCGCAGGCTCCCAGGAGCGTTTCTGCGCCAGGTAGACCTCCCACCGGCCGTCGGAAACCGCGGCGGGGTCCTTTTTCCGCAGCCCGAGCCGGCGGCGGATTTCCTCCTCGGGCGCCTCGCACTCCACCAGGAACACCCTGCCCCGGGCCTTGTGCGCAATGGCTGCGGCCTCCTGCCTATGGTCCCTCCGGCGGTAGGAAGCATCCATGATGACGCTTTTTTTGGCGGCAAGCAACTCCTTTGCCCGGCGGTGCATCTCCGCGTAGGTGCGCTCCGTGGCCTCGGCGCTGTAGATGCCCTGGTCCACGGGCTCGGCGCGCTTCTGGGTGGGGGCCATGCCGAACAGCTCCTTGCGGATGACGTCGGTCTGGAGGATTTGCGCGCCCAGCAGGCGGGCCAGGTGCCCGGCCAGGGCGCTCTTTCCCGTGGCCGTGGGCCCGGAAAGCAGCACCATGCGGGGCCGCAGAGGCCGGCAAGCGCATCGGGCGGCCAGGTCGAAGTACCTTGCCGCGGCCTCGGCCGCTTTTTTCCGTTCCTTTTCGGGCACCCCTTCCTGGTCGGTCTCGAAACACAGCACCTTGCCCCGCACCGTGGCGCGGTAGGCCTTGTAAAAGTCCAGAAGCACCACAAGCCGCCGGTCGCCGGAGGCCGAAACATAGGCGTCCACGAAATGGTCGGCCAGCTCCGGCGCGTGGTTGTACTCCAGATCCATGGCCAGAAAGGCCGCTTCCGCGGCCACGTCGGAGTAGCGGAACCGCTCGTTGAACTCGATGCAGTCGAACACCACGATCTCGCCCTCGTGCAAAACCACGTGGGCCAGGTGCAGGTCGCCGTGGCAGTCGCGGATGCGGCCCTCCTCGACGCTGCGGTCGAAAAGCCGCCTGCGCTTGAGCATGAACCAGTCCGCGTAGGCGATGAGCAGGTTGAGCTTCTCCGCCTCCAGGACCGCGGGCACGTAGGGCTCGATCTGGGCGAAGTTCTCCTCGTGGTTCTTCTCCACGCACGAAAGCCGCCCCGCCCGGTCGATCTCGCCGCCGGTGGCCGCCCGGGCGTGGAAGTCCGCCAACAGCTTCGCCAGGCGGGTGAGGTGGTCCGGCGTCAGTTCGCCCCGCAAAAGAAGGCTCTTAAACACCCCTCCTTCGTCCAGGCGCTTCATGTGGACCGCGTATTCCACCACCTCTCCCGGCCCTTCCAGGGAAAGGCTTCCCGAGGCGTCCTCGCAGATTTCGGCCACACCCAGGTACACGGAAGGGGCCAGGCGGCGGTTCAACTCCACCTCCCGCCGGCAGTTCTCCCTGCGTTTTTCCAGGGTGGAAAAGTCCATGAACCCGAAATCCACGGGCTTTTTCACCTTGTAGACGAACGGGCCGGCCAGAAACACCACCGAGGCGTGGGTGTGCACCACTTCCACGGAATCGGGGCGGTGGGGGTAGAAATCCGGCCGCGCCATGGCGGCCCGGAGTGCGGCGGGGTCCATGCGTTCTCCAAAAACGGTTGCCCGGCGGCCCGGGTGCCCAAAAAAATGGGGGAAACCCGCTCCTTTTGCAAGCCCAGGAGAGGATTCCCCCTTGTTTTCCGGGAAAACGCGAAGCGTATTTCCCGATCATCCACCAATCAACCATTAACCATATTAGAAATATTCTGTTCCGCGAAATTTTTCATGAATACTTCGGGCTAAGCCAGGAGTTTCTTGATCCTTTCCCAGC
>JAFDHW010000383.1:2954-5001 GCA_019308705.1 Deltaproteobacteria bacterium | reverse complement strand
TCACCGGCCCGTGGTTGGTGAGCGACACGTCCATCATGGCGCCAAAGGACCCGGTCTGCACAGGCAGCCCTCTGGCCCTCAAGTTTTGGATGAACGTTTCGTACAGAGAAACCGCCAAATCAGGGTCCGCAGCCTTTGCAAACGACGGCCTTCTGCCTTTTCCGCAATCCGCCAGAAGGGTGAACTGGGAGACCACCAGCACGGACCCGGACACGTCGGCCACCGACAGGTTCATGCGGCCGGCGTCGTCTTCGAAGATGCGCAGATTGGCGGTCTTGTCCGCCAGAAACTCTGCGTCGGCTTCCGTGTCGCCGCCGCCCACGCCCAACAGCACCAAAAGGCCGGGGCCTGTCTCGCCCACGGTTTCGCCGTCCACCACCACCCTTGCCTCAGACACCCGCTGCAATACCGCGCGCACAATCGGTCCTTTTTCGTGCCTTGAAAAGTATCCTGCATGCATTCCTGGACGTTGGTCTATATTTAGCACGGAAAGGCCCCTGCAAGGAAGCAGGAGCCGCGTTTTTCCGCACCAGGGGCCGGCTTGGTCCGGTTGACACTCCCCTGGCATTGGGCTACATCTTCCGGGCAAGGCCGACAGGGAAAATGCCGCGCAGGCTTTCCCGGCTTCCGGGTCCGGACCCTGGGAGGCCGGTTCTTCCCCTACCCACATCCATGAGCAAGGGGATTCGCCCATGCCCTACAGCACCAAGTTCATTTTCGTGACCGGCGGCGTGCTTTCCAGCCTGGGAAAAGGCCTCGCGTCCGCGGCCATCGGCGCGCTTTTGGAAAGCCGGGGGCTGAAGGTCACCTTCCAGAAGCTGGACCCGTACATCAACGTGGACCCCGGGACCATGAACCCCTTCCAGCACGGAGAGGTCTTTGTCACGGACGACGGCACGGAAACAGACCTGGACCTGGGCCACTACGAACGCTTCACTTCCGTGCGCCTGGGCCGCGATTCCAACTTCACCACGGGCAAGATCTACTACTCGGTCATCACCAAGGAGCGCCAGGGCAAGTACCTGGGCGGCACGGTGCAGGTGATCCCCCACATCACCGACGAGATCAAGCGGTCCATCAACCTGGTGGCCGAGGACGCGGACGTGGTCATCGTGGAGATCGGCGGCACCATCGGCGACATCGAGTCCCTGCCCTTCCTGGAGGCCATCCGCCAGTTCCGCTCCGACGCGGGCAAGGAAAACGTCATCTACATCCATCTTTCCTACGTGCCCTACATCGCCGCGGCCGGCGAGGTGAAGACCAAGCCCACCCAGCATTCGGTCAAAGAGCTCAGGTCCATCGGCATCCAGCCCAACATCCTCTTGTGCCGGACGGAACACTTCCTTTCCAAGGAGATCAAGGCCAAGATCGCGCTCTTTTGCAACGTGGGCGTGGACGAGGTCATCACGGCCAAGGACGTGGACTGCATCTACGAGGTGCCCCTGGTGTTCCACCAGGAGGGCCTGGACGACAAGATCCTGGAGCTGTTGAACATCTGGACCCGGTCGCCCCGGCTGGAGGCGTGGGAGTCCTTGATCGAGCGGGTGAAGCACCCCGCCGAAGAGGTCACCATCGCCATCGTGGGCAAGTACACGGAGCTCAGGGAGTCCTACAAGAGCTTGAACGAGGCCCTCATGCACGGGGGCATCGCCAACAACGCCCGGGTGAATTTGAAGTTCGTGGACTCCGAGACCGTGGACGAGTCCACCTGCGAGGAGCTTCTGGCGGGCTGCGGGGGGATCCTGGTGCCCGGCGGGTTCGGGTCCCGCGGCGTGGAGGGCAAGATCTGCGCGGTCAACTACGCCCGCACCAACAAGGTCCCCTTTTTCGGCATCTGCCTGGGCATGCAGATCGCGGTCATCGAGTTCGCCCGGAACGTGGCGGGCATGGAGGGGGCCAACTCCACGGAGTTCGACGAAAACACCCCCTATCCGGTCATCGACCTCATGCGGGAATGGATGGACACCAAGACCGGCCAGATCCAGCGCCGCGACCATGACACGGAAAAAGGCGGAACCATGCGGCTGGGCGCGTACCCCTGCCACCT
>JAFDHW010000383.1:0-2917 GCA_019308705.1 Deltaproteobacteria bacterium | reverse complement strand
TACCAAGCCCGGGACATCTCCGAGCGCCACCGCCACCGCTACGAGTTCAACAACGCGTTCAAGGAGAGGCTTGTTGACGCGGGACTGGTGGTGGCGGGCTATTTCCCGGAAGGCGGGCTGGTGGAGATCGTGGAGATCAAGGACCACCCCTGGTTTTTGGGGTGCCAGTTCCACCCGGAGTTCAAGTCCCGGCCCATGGAGCCCCATCCTCTGTTCCGGGAGTTCATCCGGGCTTCCCTCGACTACCAAAAGGCCATGGATCAAGCGGCTTCACCGGAAATAGACAAGGACGCCCAGGCCGCGGAAACGGACTGAAAGGGGCTGAAAACCAACTACGTTGAAAGGCGGGTTTGCCATGGAAAAACGTTTCCCCAAGAAGCGGATCTTCGTCACCGGCGCGGGCTCCGGGTTTGGCAAGGCCCTTTCCCTGGCGTTCGCCAAGCGGGGATGGAAGATCGCCTGCGCGGACATCAAGCCGGACCGGGCCGAGCAGACCGCGAAGGAGGTCCGTGCCCTGGGAGGCGACCCCCTGGTCGTCGAGTGCGACGTCACCAAGTTCCCGCAGGTGGAAAAGGCCGGCAAGACCGTCAAGGACGCCTGGGGCGGGATGGACATCGTGGTGAACAACGCCGGGGTGGCCGGCGCGGGCTACGTGAAGGACATCACCTCCAGCCAGTGGGACTGGATCCTGGCCATCAACCTGAAGGGCGTGATCCACGGCTGCCGGGTGTTCATCCCCATGATGGAGGAGCAGGGCGGCGGCCACATCGTGAACATGGCCTCTTCCGCGGGCATCGCCAACCTGCCGGAGATGAGCTGCTACAACGTGACCAAGGCCGCGGTCATTTCGTTGACCGAAACGCTCAAGACCGAGCTTTCGCCCAAGAACATCGGGGTCACGGTCCTCGCGCCCACGTTTTTCAAGACCGGCCTCATGGAGGAGTTCCGCTGCACGGACGAGCGCCAGCGCAAGATGGCGGAAAGCTTTTTCGCCCGCTCCCTGGTCACGGCCGAGGACGTAGCCGAGGCCACCATCAAGGCCATCCGAAAAAACCGCCTGTACGTGATTCCACAGATCGACGGCAAGTTCGTCTTCATGCTGAAACGCCTGGCCCCGGAGTCGTACTTCAAGGGCTTGGCCTATTTGTACAAAAGGGGCCTGATGGACAAATTCTTGGGCATATGATCCCCACATGCAGAAGCTCATCCGAGAGGTACATCCGGATATCTACCGCATCCGGCTTCCCCTGCCCGGGAAGAAACCCGGACCGGCGAATGCGTACCTGTTCATGGGAAAACCCGCCACTCTCCTGGACACGGGCACCCGCCAGGGATATCCCCACCTGAAAAAGGCCCTGGCAAGCCTGGGGCTCTCGCCTGCGGACCTGGACCAGGTCGTGATCACCCACGGTCACGTGGACCACTTTGGCGCGGCCAGGAGGCTCCGTGCGGATTCCGGGGGCCGCATCCGGGTGCTGGTCCACGAGGCGGACAGGCGGTCCGTGGAAACCGGCCGCGACATGCCCACCCTGGCCGTAGGCAGATTTTTGCGCTTGGCCGGCCTGCCCTATCACTACCTGGTTCCCCTGTTCTTGCTGTTCCAGGTGTTCCGCGCCATGGCCCCCTCCTGCCGGGTGGATGAAACCTTTGTGGATGGCGACGTGCTAGAGCTCGGCCGTTACCAGGGCCGCGTCATCCACACCCCGGGCCACACTCCGGGCTCGTCGTGCATCTTCCTTGAATCCGAGAACATCCTTTTTTCCGGCGACCACGTGCTGGGCCACATCACGCCCAACGCCCTGGTGGAGGTGGACGTGACAAACATCCTCCCCACCCGGCCCGTGCAAAAGGAGTTCTACCAGTCCCTGGAAAAGATCGAGCAATTGGACCCCGGCAAGGTGTTCACCGGGCACAGGAAGCCCGTGGAGGATTTTCCGGCCATCGCCCGCATGTACCGCGAGAACTTCGAAGCACGCCGGCAGGCCATCATGGCCATCCTGGAACAGGGCGAAAAAACCGTGTACCAGACAGCCCGGGAACTGTTCCCGGAGCTGGACAACACCACCCGACTCAGCCTGGAGATCTATTTGGCCATCTCCGAAGTGTACACTCACCTCCAGGCCCTGGAGGACGAGGGCCGGGTGAAGCTTCTGGCGGAGAAAGGCCGCATCTTGATCCACCTGGAGAACGGAAAACAGGGCAAGCCATGAGAAACGCCCTGGCAGACAAGCTGTGGAACCTGGCCGGAGGTGCGCTGGACGAGGTGTTCCTCCTGCCTCCCCGCGTCCTGGGCCGGTTTGCGGGAAAACGCAAGGCAAGCCGGGAAACCATAGAAAAGGAGATCCGCTTTCTCCTGGACCATGGCTATGTGGACCGGCCGGAAACGTTTTTCAACCTGCCGGAGCGCGCGCCGGACCATGTGCGGGTGAGCAGCGAGCCCTACGGGGATGGGCTTTTGGAGGAGTACGCATTCAAGAGCCCCTACGAGGTGAAAAACCCGCACGTGAAGGCCCGGTACGAACGGCACGAAAACAACCGCACGGCCCGCCTCTTCCGCTTCACCCACAACGGCCGGCCGAGAAACACGGTCCTGTGCCTCCACGGCTTTCTGCTGGGCGACCGCGCCAAGGCCCAGCAGATGTTCAAGGTGGAAAGGACGTACGCCCGGGGCCTGGACGTGGCCCTGTACGTGGCCCCGTTCCATGGCGTGCGCTCCGACGGCACCTTCGCTTCCCAGCGCCTGGCCTTAAGGCCGGAGGATCCGGCCTTCACCTGCGAATTTTTTGGCCAGGCCGTGACGGACCTGGCCGCTTGCCTGTTGCTGCTCAAGGAACTGGGAGCCCCGCGCACCGGGCTTATCGGCGCGAGCTTAGGCGGCTACTTGTCCGCGCTGTACACCTGCCTGGCAAGCGACCAC
>JAFDHW010000382.1 GCA_019308705.1 Deltaproteobacteria bacterium | reverse complement strand
TTTTGCCGTGACAGCCAAAAGAAGACGGCCATGCAGGTTCAAGAACTGTTCGACAAGCGCATCGCCTTCATCACCGGCAAGGGCGGGGTGGGCAAGACCACCGTGGCCTGCGCCCTGGCGTTCGCCGCCGCGGACCTGGGCCTCCGCACCTGCCTGGTGGAGGTGCACCCTTCCTCCAACCTGCGCTACATCCTGGGCCGCGAGATCCCCGTTTACCGGGAGGTCCACGTAAACGAAAACCTCTCCGTGCTCACCCTGGAGCCCTACAAGGCCCTGGCCGAGTACGTGGGCATCCACTTCAAGGTCCCGGGCGCGGCCCGGTTCGTCCTGAACAACCGGGCGGTGCAGTACTTCATGCAGGCCGCCCCGGGCTGGCGCGAACTCATCACCGTGGGCAAGATCTGGGACATGCAGGAAACCTCCTCGGGCCGGAAAAAGCCCTATTACGACATGCTGGTGGTGGACGCGCCGGCCACGGGCCACGGGCTTTCCTTTTTGCGGGTGCCTTCCGTGTTCACCAACATCATCAAGTTCGGCCGCATGCAGGACCAGAACCTGGACGTGCAGGCCATGCTCACGGACCCCGGCACCGTGGTGCACGTGGTGACCCTGCCCGAGGAGATGCCCGTGAACGAGGCCGTGCACCTGAAACAGACAGCCCGGAGAGACCTGGGCATGCACCCGGGGGTGACCTTTGTGAACGGCGTGTACCCGCCTCTGTGCGAGGCCCCACGGGACCGGGAGGCCTGCCAGCGGCTGTTCGGGGACAAAAAGGCCCGTGCCGTGCTGGACTCTTGTTTCCCGGACGGGGGCAAGGCCCTGTGGAGGGCCGCGGAGGACCGCCGGCTGCGGGCGGAGCTTTCCGCGCACTACGAGCGCCGGGTCAGGGAGCGCATCGGCGGCCCCGTGGTCTCCATCCCTTACATGTATCCCGGCAGGGTGGACGCCGAGGGGGTGCGCGAGATGGCCGGCTTGCTCAAGCGGGCGGCGGGGAGGCGGCCATGAGTTTCTCTTCCCTGGTGGCGGAAAAGAAGATCCTGGTGTGCTGCGGGTCCGGAGGGGTGGGCAAGACCACGGTGTCCGCGTCGTTCGCCCTTGCCGGGGCCATGGCGGGCAGGAAGGTGCTGGTGTGCACCATCGACCCGGCCCGGCGCCTGGCGGACTCCCTGGGCCTGGAAGCCCTGGGCAACAAGGAGACCAGGATACCGGACGAAACCCTGGAAAAAGCGGGCATCGCGCCCAAGGGCGAACTGTGGGGCATGATGCTGGACTCCAAGCGCACTTTCGACGAGCTCATCCACCGCATCGCGCCCTCGGAGGAGGCCGCCGCCCGCGTCCTGGAAAACGCCTTTTACCAGAACGTGACCACCGCGCTGGCCGGGTCCCAGGAATTCTCCGCCATGGAGAAGCTCTACGAGCTTTCCACGGAACAGCACTGGGACCTCATCGTCCTGGACACGCCGCCCACCCGCCATGCCCTGGATTTCCTGGACGCGCCGGGCAAGATGACCGCGTTTCTGGACGCCAGGGTGATCCAGTGGTTCGTCAAGCCCTACCTCGCCGCGGGCAAGATGGGATTCAAGTTCATCAACCGGGGCGCGCAGATGGTGTTCAAGCTGCTGGAACGGGCCACGGGATACCAGACCCTGGCGGATTTGGCGGACTTCTTCCTCATGTTCGAGGGCATGTACGACGGGTTCCGGGCCCGTGCGCAAAGGGTGCGGGACCTTCTGGCCTGCCCGGAGACCGCTTTCGTGCTGGTGACAAGCCCCCAGTCGCCGTCGCTCCTGGAGGCCCGGGGCTTTTTGGAACGCCTTTCGGCCGAGGGCATCCCCCTTGGCGGGGTGGTGTTCAACCGGGTGGTCCTCCCGCCCACGGACATGACCTCCGCCGAGGCGGCCGAACTTGGGGAAAAGGCCGCGAAAAAGCTGCCGGACCACGCGGACGCGGTGCGCATCCTGGTGAACAACCTGCGGCTGTTCATCCTTTTGGCCCAGGCGGACCGCCGCTCCATGGACCGTTTTTTGTCCGACGCGGGCCAACGGGTTGTAAGCGCCACCATCCCCTTTTTCGCCACGGACATCCATGACCTTGCCGGGCTGGCGGAACTCGCGGGATACCTGGAATAGGCACCCGCCATACCCACCCCGGCAAAAACCCGGCCCGGCAAAAAACCCGCCGACGCCCCCCCGCAGGGGAGGCTCGCAAGCCGCCCCGAGGCCCAATCTCCACCACGGCCCGTTCCGTCATTCCCGCGCAGGCGGGAATCCATTTTCCTCCTTGCTTTGTCAAAAATTCCCCTGCACAATCCTGGCAGTCTTTGACACCCGCCACATTGACCCCGAGCTTCCGGGAAGTCCCTTTTGTGCTGTCGCACGCAGGCAGCAAAGCTGCCTGCGCCACCCAGGGATGGGGGTTGCCTGGGGCACCCGGGTTACGGACCCCCGGCAGAAGATATGCTTCCACACCTGCCGACACACGCACGCAAGCTGGCTGGCAATGGCCGGGGTGGACCTGTACACCATTGCCCAACTCCTGGGCCATCGAAGCCTGGAAATGACGCAACGCTATTCCCACCCAAGCCCGGACCACCTGACCGCCGCCGTCAACAAGCTGGGAAACCAACGAGCCCGAATCCCGGGAGCAAACCGGATAACCGGCCGCGAACCAAACCAAGACCTCCCTTGACTTCCCTGGGGTTCCCCTGGAATATATCAGAGGTCTATCACCTGACACCTATCCCAAGAGGGACCCCATGAAGCTGCCCAAGACGCTGATATCTGCCCTGTTCATCGGCTTGACCCTTTGCTTGGTTCCCGCCATCGCCTCCGAGGCGGACGAATCCGGGGACATCGAGCTACGGGCAAAGGCTGAAAGCGGGGACGCGGTGGCCCAATTCAACCTTGGCGTGATGTATTTC
>JAFDHW010000381.1 GCA_019308705.1 Deltaproteobacteria bacterium | reverse complement strand
CCACCTCGAGGATCTTGGGATGGATGTTCATGCCATGGGCGTCCACGCCTTCCAGCGCCTCCAGCAAAAGGGACACGGGCACCCGGGTGAGCACCTCCACGGCGAGTTCCGGATTCTTGGCGGAATGCTTCAGGACCCGGGCCGAAAAAATGGCGCGCAGTTCCCGGCCCAGGGAGGCGAACAGCGAAAACAGGGCGGACTTGGCCCTGGACGCGTCCCCCGGGTCCGGGCCCGAGGATTCCACTTCGGAAAGATACAGGGCCGCGGCCCGGTCAAAGGAAAAAGCCGAATCTCCCTCCTTGTGGTGCAGAAGGTCCAAAAACCCGGCCAGCTTTTCCGGCTCCAGGGCGGTCAGCCGCACGCCGCCCTCCACCAGGGGCTGGGGGTCGCCGGCAAGCAGGGCCTGCACCGCCTCCTGCCAGCCGCCGCCCGGTGCGGCTTCCGGCCGGTTTGCGGCCGCCGCGGCATCCGCCGCGCCCGCCGCCTGGGGAGCCCTGCAATCCACCAGGCCCACCGTCACGCTTCCCACCCCATGACGCGCAAGCGCCTGGGCGATGTTTTCCCCCTCCCCCACCAGGCCCTTTTCGCCGTTCAGGATGCGTAGGAACAGCAAAAGCTCGTCCGCCGACACGCCCTTGCGGAAGGCCAGGGAATAGATGGCCTTGTCTTGGAGAAAAGCGGCCATCTCGGCAAAGGCCGGGTGACCGGCCAGGGACTCGCCGTCCAGGGAAAGATCTTCGGCCGAGGCTTCCAGGCAAAGGTCTTCGCGGCCGGAGAACAAGGATTCCAGGCATCGGGCCATTTGCTCCATGGCGCCCGCCACCTGGGGGTGGCCCGGGGGGTAGAGCTTGAGGTTTTTCCTGGCCACATTAAACTGGTTCACCCAGTCCGCGACCAGGGAGCCTTTGTCCGGGGGGACCCGGCTCGGTGTGGTTTGGTCGGTCATGACACGTTTCCGGTGGGTTGTCGGGCTCGGCTGCTCAGACCTCCAAGATCACGGGCAAGATGACCGGACGGCGCTGGATGACAAAGGAAAAATAGGACCTCAAGGCATTGCGGACCTTGGCCGTGATGCGCTCCACACGATCCGGGGCGGCCATGTCCACCTCCTCCAGGACCTCCAGCACCACGCAGGCGGCGTCGTCCAGGAGGTGGCCGGTTTCGATGCCGAACACGAATCCCTGGGAGGTGAACCGGGGGCCGTGCATCACCACCCCGGTTTCCGCATCCAGGATCAAAACCACCACCACGGCCCCATGCTCGGACAGCGCCCTGCGCTCGCGGAGCACGGAGTTTCCCACGTCGCCCACTCCCTTGCCGTCCACCAGCACCCGGCCCGTTTCCACCGAGCCGCTGATGCGCGCGCCGGTTCCATTGAACCGGACCACGTCGCCGTTCTTGGCCAAAAGCACCCGGTCCGGCCCGATGCCCTGGGACCGGGCCAGGCGGGAATGGTGCACCAGGTGCCGGTACTCGCCGTGGATAGGCATGAAGTACCTGGGCCGGGTGAGCTGGAGCATGAGCTTCAACTCCTCCCTGAAGGCGTGGCCGGATACGTGGATATCCGAAATCTTCTCGTAGATCACCTCCGCGCCCCGGGAGAACAGGGAGTTGACGATGCCCGCGATGGCCTTCTCGTTCCCGGGGATGAACTTGGAGGACAGGATGTAGGTGTCGTTCTTCTTGACCCGGATCTTCTTGTGGGTGCCCGCCGCGATGCGGGCCAGCGCGCTCATGGGCTCGCCCTGGGAGCCCGTGGTCAAAATGACCACCTTGTTGTCCGGGTAATCGTCCACGGCCTCCAGGTCGATCTCCATGCCCCGGGGGATGGACAAAAGCCCCTGCTCCTGGGCCAGGGCCACGGAGAACTCCAGGCTCCTTCCGCTGATGACCAGGCGGCTCTTGCGTTTTTTGGCCATGTCCACGATGCGGGCGATGCGGGGGATGTTGGAGGCGAAAAGGGCCACGATGATCCGGCCGCAGGCGGCGTCGAAAACGGCCTCCAGCACCTGGCCCACCCCTTCCTCGCTTAAGGTGTAGCCCTCCTTTTCCGCGTTGGTGGAGTCGGACAAAAGCGCCAGGACGCCCTCCTCGCCGAACCGGGCGAAGCGGGCCAGGTCCGTGGCGTGGTCCCCGGAAACCCCGTGGGAAATCTTGAAGTCGCCGGTGTGCACCACCAAGCCCTGGGGGGTGTAAATGCCCAGGCCCACGCCGTCCGCCACGGAGTGGCACACCCGCACGAACTCCAGGGAAAACGGGCCGATCTTCTCCTTCTGGCGGGGGGCGACGGGAACCAGGGAAGCGCGGGGGACGTTTTTTTCCTCCAGCTTGTTTTTCACCATGCCCAGGGTGAAGGGAGTGGCGTAGACCGGCACGTTCACCTCCCGCAAAAGGAAGGGCAGCGCGCCGATGTGGTCTTCGTGGCTGTGGGTGAGCACCACCGCCGCCACCTTATGGCGGTTCTCCCGCAGGTAGGAGAAATCCGGGATCACGATGTCCACCCCCAGCATGTGGTCCTCGGGGAACATGAGGCCCGCGTCCACCACCACGATGGCGTCTTCGGCCTCGAAGACCGTCATGTTCAGCCCGATTTCCCCCACGCCGCCGAGGGGGATGATCTTTAAGGGAGAAGAATCCATGAAACCATGTATAGGACGTAACCCAAACCCTTTGCAACACCAATCGGGCAGAAATTATTCGCAAAACGTGGTTTCGGAGGCGACCGGGGCTTACGGGCGGCCCGTGGTTCACGCGGTGATGGACAGCTCGTCCAGCAGGTTGTCCAAAAAATCCATGATGTAGCGGGCCTGCTCGGGCCCGGCATAGCCCATGCAGGCGCAGCGCATGGTGTTCAGGGTGCGCAAAAGGAACTCGGCGGACACGAAGTTTTCCGCCACCACCACGGCGAACACCAAAGGATGGCAGTCCCGGTGCTCCTTCTGCGCCGGGGAGTACAGGGC
>JAFDHW010000380.1:1029-3991 GCA_019308705.1 Deltaproteobacteria bacterium | reverse complement strand
TGGTGAGGCAGGTGGACGCGGCGGCCGAACCGTCGCCCACCACGGCCACGGGCTGGGCCGCGAAGAGTACGCCGTGGCAGTCCGCGCAGTAGCTCACACCCTTGCCCACGTAGTCCTTTTCCCCGGGCACGTTCAACCGCTTCCGCTCAACGCCCATGGCCAAGACCAGCGACCGGCCGGAAAGCCGTTTTCCGCTCTCCGTGACCACGAAAAATCCGCCGTCCCCCTCCGGCCCGGCCTCCATGGCGTCCTCCTCCAGAAACCCCGCCCCCGCATTTTGGGCCTGCTGCCTGCCGCGGGAAAGGATTTCCAGGCCCTTGGCCACGCCGTCCATGCAGCAGAAGTTTTCCACGTGGGCCTTGGCCAGGGCGCTGTTCCTGACGCGCCCCAGGACCATGACCGACGCCTTTTTGCGGGCAGCGTGTATGGCGGCCTGCAGGCCCGCGGGTCCGCTGCCCAGGATGATCACGTCGTACGGCTCGCCCATGGCTCCTCCCGGGGGTTGCAAAAGCGCGGGAAACGGCCTTTTCCCGTCAGTCCCACCATACCTGGTCATGGGAAAGCTAACATGGGGGGGTTCGCGTATTTTCCGGACGCGCCGCCGGCCGGGGCCTGTCCGTC
Source organism: Deltaproteobacteria bacterium (assembly GCA_019308705.1). Lineage (GTDB taxonomy): Bacteria > Desulfobacterota > Desulfobacteria > Desulfobacterales > Desulfatibacillaceae > JAHJUF01. The sequence continues at coordinate 3,370 of JAFDHW010000380.1, read as the reverse complement.
CACGGGGGCGGGCAGCGGGGGGTACGGGCTTTCTCCCGTAGCAAATACCCTATACACCCCATGTACGAATGGGAGGGCAGCGCCTATATTCCACCCATGCCGGACATAAAAAAACCGGCAAGAAGGAGAAATTTGATGCCGTTTGAAGATTCCACCCCAAGGCACTGCCCGGGATTCCAAAACTTTCGGCAGCTGAGCTCCTTTACCTGCAAATGCCCGGAGTGCGGCACGGAGATCGAGATCTTCTCCGACGAGTTTGACAAGCCCCAAACCTGCCCGGGTTGCAAGAAGCCGGTGGACTTCACCCGGTGCACCCTGGAGGGTTCGGGCGGAAAAAACGATCCAAGATAGGGTCCGCCCTCGTGCGGGCTCTTGCTGGCGCGGGGAATTGTCCGGCGGAAACATAACATCCGGATGCGCGTGTTGGGGCTGGCACCGCTTCGTGTCTACGCTGGACGTTCCCCGCGCCATTTTTTTGCCCAAAACCCCGCCCCGTCTCACCCGGCCGACAAACCGGCCGGCCGGCCGGGCCGCACCACGGGAGGACGAAAACCAACGGCAAAAGCCGGGTCATCCCATGGACCCGGCGAAACGACAGGGCCTTTTACACGGCGATTACCCCGAGGGAATGAGGAAATGATCCTTTTCGACGACCGGGCCGACGCGGGACGCGCCCTGGCCGACCGGGTGCAGAAGGAGGTTCCCCGCCCCAAGGATCCCATCGTCCTGGGCATTCCCCGGGGCGGGGTACCCATCGGCTACCCCCTGGCCGAACGCCTGCAATGCCCCTTGGACGTCCTGGTGCTGCGCAAACTGCCCCTGCCCCAAAACGACCAGATGGGCTTTGGCGCGGTGACCCTGGGCAAAAAAGTCATGCTCAACCAGCGGCTCATCGACGCGGGTTACGTACGGCGGGATCAGATCGGCCCCATCGTGGACGAGGTGTACGAGGAGGTCCTGCGCAGGAGCCGCGTGTACCGCGGAGACCGGCCCTTCCCGGACCTGGCGGGCCGCACGGTGTTTTTGGTGGACGACGGCCTGGCCACAGGATACACCATGCTGGCAGGCCTCCAGTTCGCCCGGGACGCCGGCGCCGAACGCCTGGTGGCCGCGGTTCCCGTGGCCCACGAAAACTCCTTCGAACTGGTGAACAAACAGGCCGACCAGGTGATCTGCCTCCACGTGGACCAGGGCTATTCCTTTGCCGTGGCCTCCTTTTACCGCAGTTTCCCCGACCTGGAAGACCAGGAGGTCACCCTGCTCTTGGAGGAAAACGCCAAAAGGATCCGGCAGACGCGCCGCTGAAGGGCGGAACGGCCGGGCATCCCGGCTTCGCCCAATAAAGGGTTACCCCGAATTATTCATGAAAAATTTCACCGCATAAAATATTTATATGGATTTAAACAGGTTAAGTGCCAATGGAAGGGTCCTTGAAAAATGCACGCTGTTTATTTGAGGAATGCTGACATTGGTGAAATTTTTCATGAATAATCCGGGTTAGGAGGGCCCATGAAACTCACCAGTCCTGCTTTCGGCCACAAGGAACGGATTCCCGAGAAGTACACCTGCCACGGCGAGAACATCAGCCCGCCCCTGAAGATCGCCGACGTGCCGCCAGGGGCCAAGGCCCTGGTGCTCATCATGGAGGACCCGGACGTGCCCAGGACGCTGCGCGAGGACGGCATGTGGGACCACTGGATTTTGTTCAACATGCCGCCGGAGCTCACCGACATCGCCGAGGGCGAGGAGCCCCCGGGCCACCACGGCGCGGGAACCGCGGGCAACACGGACTACTACGGTCCCTGTCCCCCGGACGCGGAGCACCGCTACTTCTTCAAGCTGTTCGCCCTGGATTCCAAGCTGAACCTGCCCGAGCGCGCCTCCAAGCGGGACGTGATGGAAGCCATGAGCGGCCACGTGATGGACTCCGCGGAACTCATCGGCCTGTATGCCCCCAAGTAGGCGAAAGGGCCTGTTCGGCCCCCGGCCGCCCTGTTCGACATGGACGGCAGGAGACACCGGCCCGCGGACGCAAGGCGAAACGCGCGGCCGGCTGGATGGTCATCGGCGCGGGCACGGACGCGGACCATACCGTGGAGCCGGTGGAGGAAGTCCCCGGCCTGTTCAAAAAAGAAAAACAAGGGAAAAGGCCCGCACACCGCGTGGTCGAAGACGCGGACGCCCGGACGGGCTTGTCTACAACCGTTGTTCCGCGAATAGCTCCCGGTCCGGCGCCGCCACTTCCAGGACCTGCCCGCCCCCGGGGGCGGTCGCCCTCACCCGCACGGTCTCCCCCACCCTTGTCTTGGCGTGCGCCGCGCAGAGCCCGGCCGCCCATTGG
>JAFDHW010000380.1:0-1011 GCA_019308705.1 Deltaproteobacteria bacterium | reverse complement strand
CCCGGGACGGCTCGCCCAACAGCAGCACCAGGGGGCCGGGACGGCCCTCCATGGAAACCACCGTGTCCGCGGCCGGATCCAGGTGGGCCTTGATACTTTCGTTGTCCGCCCGGGTGCGGCCCACCACGGCCTTGGCGCCGGGCCCGAGGCGGAAGTGGCGGCCGTGCTTCAGAAGCTCCAGCTCCCGCTCGGCGATGTTTTCCTGGTGGGCCATGAGGTCGGAAAGCCTGCGCGAGAACCCCTCGTCCGTGAGCAGGCAGCCCCCGGCCGGGCTGGGAAAGGAAGTGATCCCGTATTGTTCGGCCAAGGCCGTCTGGGGCTTGCGGGACCGGCCGGAGAGGTCCAGCAGCCTCTCCCGGTCCACCAGGCCCCGAATTTCCGGGCCGGAGGGGGGAAGCCTCCTGGCGGACAGGGGCCGCACGATGTCGCCCTCCCGTCCCGACGCCTTTTCCACGTACCTGAGCGCCCCCTTGTTCTGGGAAAGGGGCCGCTGGCCCAGCACCTCGCCGGAAAACAAAAAGTCGAAGCCCTCGGCGTCCATGATCTCCCCGGCCAGGGAGAACATGAGCGCATGGCAGTCCCGGCAGGGGTTCATGTTCTTGCCGAACCCCAGGCGGGGGTTTCTCAGCATCTCCATGTACCGGGGGGTGATGCGCAGAACACGCAGGGGAACGCCCGTGGCCCGGGACGCCGCCCGGGCCTTGTCTGCGGGGAAAAAGGGGGTTTCAAAGGTCACCCAGTGCACCTCGATGCCCTGGTCCATCAGCACCCGGGCCGCCAGGATGCTGTCCAGCCCGCCGGAACAAAGCCCCAAGGCCCGAATTTTTCGGTTTTTTTCGTTGCTCATGCCATGTTCGCCATGGATCTGCGGTTTGCATTCACTCCCAAAATGGGGCATAGCCCGAATTATTCACGAGTTCGATTCGCGCGAGAGTAAGGAAGGAGGAGGGAAGCTGTACTTTTGTACCGCGACCGCCTCCTGACGCAGCTATCGCGTGAATCGGGCTCGCC
>JAFDHW010000379.1 GCA_019308705.1 Deltaproteobacteria bacterium | reverse complement strand
AAAAACAGCTCCAACGGATTGAGACTAACGAAAAATTCGATCTCGGGCAAAATTGCTCATGAATAATCCGGGCTAAATATTTTATTCGGTGAAATTTTTCATGAATAATTCGGGATAAGGAAGGGAGCGGGCGCGGTGGAAAAGAACAGCGGCCCGCCCGTCGGATCCCCGGCCGCCGCCGGGGGCTTTTCGCCCGACCTCCCCTGCATGGTGCTTGGCCGGCATCCTACCCGAAAACCTCCGGGTTCAGGCAGTGTTCGGGCTTTTTGCCCTGGAGCATGTCCAAAAGGTCGTTGGCGACCATGAGGGACATATCGGTGCGGGCCGTAAAGGTGGCGGAGCCGATGTGGGTGGTGAGCACGGCGTTTTCAAGCTCCGCCAGGCCGGGGGCCGTTTGGGGCTCGTTTTCGTACACGTCCAGGCCGGCGGCGGCGATCCGCCCGGTTTTGAGCGCCGTGACCAGCGCGGCCTCGTCCACCACCGGCCCCCTGGCGGTGTTCACCAGCACGGCGGTTTCCTTCATTCGGGCAAAGGCGTCCGGGCCGATGAGGTGGCGGGTGGAGTCGTCGAGCGGCGTGTGGATGCTCACGAAATCGGATTGGGCAAGCAGTTCGTCCAGGTCCGTTTTCCGGGCGGACAGTTTTCTTTCCAAAACCTCGTTCCTGCGGGGAGAGGCGTAGAGGACCTTCATGGAGAACCCCCGGGACATGAGGGCCATGGCGGTGCCGATGCGGCCCGCGCCCACGATGCCCAGGGTGCGGCCGGAAACCCCGTGGCCCAGGTACTGCAGGGGCCCCCACCCGGGCCATTTTCCGGCGCGCATTTCCCTGTCCGAGGCGGCCACGTGGCGGCTTGCGGCGAACAAAAGCGCCCAGGCCAGTTCCGCGGTGGCGTCGGTGAGCACGCCCGGGGTGTTGGACACGGGAATCCCGCGGCGGGTGGCCTCGGCCAGGTCCACGTTGTCGAATCCCACGGCGTAGTTGGCATATCCCTTGAGATTCCCGGCCGCCTTGAAGAAGTCCGCGTCGATGGGGTCGGACAAAAGCCCCACCACCCCGTCGGCCGCGGCCGCGGCCGCCAGAAGCTCCTCCTTGGAGGGGGCGCGGTCCCTTGGATTCACCGTCACGTCGCAGGACGCGGCCAGCCTGTCCAGCCCCTCCCGCGGCAGCCGCCTGGTCACGTAGACCTTGGGACGCATGGTTTCCTCCCTCAAAGCACCATGACGCCTTGCCGCGTTCCAGGGCCTCCCGGGCGCACCGGCCCATGGCGTCCGCCCTGGCCGGATCTTCCAGAAGGATACGCACCCACCGGTACAGGTCCGTTGCGGACCGCACCCGGACAGCCCCCCCGGCGGAAAGGAGCATGGCCTCGGCGTCGGCGAAATCCGCCATGTGGGGACCGAACAGGGACGGCCTGGCCCAGCAGGCGGGCTCCAGGGGGTTCTGGCCGCCCAGGGGCACCAGGCTGGCCCCCAAAAAACAGGCCCTGGCCACGGAATACAGGTCGAACAACTCGCCCATGGCGTCCACCAGCACCACGGGCTTTCGGGGGTCCCGGCCCCGGGCCCTTGCGTGGGACAGGCGCTGGACCCCAAGGCCCGCCTCCCTGGCCAGGGCTTCCACGTGGCCGCACCGGCGCACGTGGCGGGGAGCCAAAAGGAGCACGGCCCCGGGCAGGGCCTCCAGGAGCTTCCTGTGCACCTGGAACAGAAGCGGCTCCTCGCCGGTGCGGGTGCTGCCCGCGGCCCATACCGGATCCTTCAGGGACAGCTCCAGCATGGCGGACACCTTTTGGGCGGCCTCGGGGTCCGGCCGGCGGGCCAGGCGGTCGTACTTGGCGTTTCCCCCCACCTTCACCCGCAGGGGCTGGGCCCCCAGGCGGGCCAGGCGGCCCGCGTCGTCCGTCCCGATGACCGACAGGGCGTCCATGCCCGAAAGCGCCCGGGCGAAAAGCGGCCGCAGGGCCAGGTACCGGCGGATGGACCGGTGGGAGACCCGGCCGTTCACCAGCACGGTGCGCACGCCCCGCTTGCGCGCCTCGGCCAGCCAGTTGGGCCATATTTCCGTCTCCACCATGACCAGGACGTCCGGACGCACCGCGCGCAGGGCCCGGCGCGCGGCAAAGGGGGCGTCTATGGGCGCAAAAGCCACGGGTGCGCTTTCGCCGAAAAGCTCCGTCGCCCGGGCAAACCCCGCCTCGGTCTGCATGGTCACCAGCACGCCGACCCGTGGGGCCTGATCCCACAACGCCCCGGCGATGGCGTGGGCCGCGTTGGCCTCGCCCACGGAGGAGGCGTGGATCCACACCCGGCGGCCTTCCCGCAGCCGGGGAAAATCCCGGCCCAAGCGCTGCCTTGCCCCCGGCAGGGAGGTTCCCGCCGCGCAAAGCACGGCCAGGGTGAGACCCGCACCGGACGCCACCATTCCGTAAGTCCCGGCCAGGATGCCGGAAATGGGTCCCACGGAGGGCGCGGGCGGGGGGGTATGGGTGCAGCGGCTGGGCAAATTCAGGGGCCTTTTAACGGAGTTGCTCGAATCCGCGGGCGGTGGCCTTCAACAGGTACAGCGTCTTTTCCGCCTCGCCGGTGGGGGAGAAGGATGTCTCGCCGGTGATGCCGTGGTAGGGTTCCATGTCCACCAGGGCCCGGCGCAGGGCGGGGCGGGAATCCACCCCGGGCCGCGCCATGGCTTTCAAGGCCAGCCCTGCGGTGTCGTAACCCAACGCCTCCAGGGCCCCGGGCTTTCTGCCCCAGGCTTTCCGAAACCGGCGCACGAACCGGGCCACCGCCGGGTCGCCGCTGTCCGGGTAAAACACGTCCGTGCACACGGCCCCCCTGCCGTAGCGGCCGGCGATGTCCACCAGGGTGGGGCTGTGCCACAGGTTGGTGCCCACGACCATGGCGCCGGTGACGTCGTGGAAGGGGAGCTGGGGCAGGATAAGCCCGGCCTGCTGGGGCACGTCCGGGATGAACAGGGCGTCGAAATCCACAATGGCCTCGGGCTTTTCCTCTTCCTCCTCCGGGGGCTCTTCGGCGGCCTCGGCCTCCTCCACCACGGAAAAAGACGCTTTCAGGGTCTTTTCCCACAGGGTGAGGGCCCGGCTTTTGGGCCGGTCGTAGTAGGTGCCCACCAGCCGCTTGATGGGGCCGGCGAGGTCGGTCTCCCCGGGGGAGTAGGCCTCCACGCCGGTGACAATCCCCCCCCGGAGCACCACCTGCTCGAAGAAGCGGCTCATGTAGGTATTGCCGTAGTCGTCGTCCGGGTGGAGGATGGCGAAGCGTTTGAGCCCCAACGCCCGGGTGCAGTATTCCGCCAGGGTCCCGGCCTGGAGCAGGGGGGTGAGGTAGTTGCGGAAAAGGTATCCCTCCTCGCTCAAGGCAAGGTCCTTCTGGGTGAACACCACGGTGGGGATTTCCAGCTCCCGGGCAAGGTCCGCCACGGACCCGGCCGCGGCCAGGGGACCCACCACCAGGGCCACGCCCTCGTCGGCCAGGGTGAGCAGGCCGGCGCTGGCGGCCTCGGGATCCGCCTTGCTGTCCTCCACCAGCAGCGTCACCGGGTGCTCGGGGTCTTTTTCATTGTGCTCGGCCACGGCCATTTCCACGCCCGCCAAAACCGCCTCGCCCAGGCTAGCGTAGGGGCCGGACAGGGGAACCAGGCACCCCAGCAGCCCGGGCTCGAAACGGGTGACGTCCTGGAGGCGCTTCATGGTCTCGGCTGCCTCCCGGGCCATGAAATGGCCCTCGCACCGTTCCATGAAGGCTTCCAGGAGCTCCCCGGTCTCCTTGTACTGCTTCACCTCCAGGCCGCGTTTGGCCGCCTCCACGGCGAACACCCCGCCCGCCGTGCATCCCACGGCCCGGCTTCCGGCCTCGGCCAGCTCTTCGTTGGTCATTTCCCCGGCCAGGGCGGTCATCTGCCCGGCGATATCCCTGGCCAGCGGCTCGGGAGCCAGCCGGGCGGCCTCGCCGAAGCGCAAAAAGGCGGGCACGGGCTCGTCTAGGGCCAGGTGGGCCCGGGCGGCGAGCCGCAGGATGCGGGAACGCTCCTCGTCGGAACCCGCCTCCTTGAGAAACTCCCGGGCCCGGCGCAAAAGGGTCTGCGGGCTTTCCGCGGCCAGGTAGGCGGCCAGAAGCCCCACCCGGGCCTCGGGGGCCAACACGGAGCGGGGATGCGCGGAAAGGAGCCGGCCGTACCATTTCT
>JAFDHW010000378.1 GCA_019308705.1 Deltaproteobacteria bacterium | reverse complement strand
GCCAGCGCGGAAATCGGGCGAGCCCGAAGGGTGAACAATTTTGCCCGAATGGCAGAATTCCTCCAATAATCAGACCGTCTTTGGCGCAAGACCCGAAAAACAGCTCCAACGGATCGAAACTAACGAAAAACTCGATCTCGGGCAAAATTGCTCATGAATAATCCGGGCTAATGCAGTCCGGCCGCCCGGCAAGCGGAAATCACCTCCCGGCCCACCGGGCGTACCACAGGTCGAATACCAGCACCTTCCACAACCGCCACTGGTCCCGGGTTTGAAGGTAGTGCGAAAGGGCCTTTCGCCGGACGATCCCGTCCTTCACCAGCGCCCCTTTGCACAGCCGGTCCCGGTACCATTCCATGTCGCCGTAATAGGAATCCGGCCCCACGAACCCCTGCTTGCTCCGCGCCAGGATCCCCGGCGGCACCCTGCCCTCCAGGATCGTGCGCAGAAGGGGCTTGGTCCTTTGCGGGCTGAACACCACGGACTCGTCCAAAGACAGGGCGAAATCCACCAGATCCGGGTCCAAAAAGGGCACCCGCACCTCCAGGGAGTGGGCCATGGAGGCCCGGTCCACCTTGGTGAGCACCAGTTCGCCCATGAAGCACCTGGCGTCCAGGTGCTGGATGGACCGAAGCGGCGGCAGGCCCGGGCGAAAGTGTTTGCGGTAGAACCAGTCCGGGTCCCGGGGGATGAAGCGGTGCAGGTCCGGGCAGAGCAGGCGGCGAAGCTCGCCGCGGTTAAACCGGCCCATGGCCATGGCGTTCGCGTAGAAGGGCACGCCGGTCCTGCCCAGGAACGCCCCCAGCCGCGCCGCCGCCCGCCGGGGCAAACACAAGGAGGCCCACAGGTTTGCGTACTCCCGTTGCCAGGTGTAGCCGCCGAAAAGCTCGTCCGCGCCCTCGCCGGAGAAAACGGCTTTGACCCTTTCCGCGGCCAGGGCGGAAACCTGGTGGGTGGGCAGGGTGGAGATATCCGCCAACGGTTCGTCGTACACCCAGGCAAGCTCGTCCAAAAGCGAAAGGTCTCCGGGATCCAGGATGCGCTCGGAAAGGGGCAAGCCCAGGGCTTCCGCCACCATGCGGGCGTAGCGGTGCTCGCTCGCCTCCCACCCGGAAAACCCGATGGAAAAGCAGTGGGCCTGGTAGTCCAGGTCCGAAAGGAGCACGGCCAGGGCCGAGGAGTCATACCCCCCGGACAACAGCGAGCCCACGGGCACGTCGCTCTGGAGGTGCCCGGCCACGGATTTTTTCAAGAGCCGCCGGACCTCTTCGGCGGCCTCCTCCATGGAGGGACGCAAGCGCCCCGCGGGCAGGGTGTACCAAGGCCGCACCTTCCCGGGCCGCCCCCGGTCCACGGTCAGGCACGCGCCGGGCGGCAGCTTGTACACGTTCTTCCAGATGGTTCCCGGGCTGGGCACGTAGCGGTACACGAAGTAGGAGCAGGCGGCGGAAACGTCCATCTCCAGTGGGAACAGGGGATTTGCCGCCAGGGCCTTGGCCTCGCTGGCGAAGGCGAACCCCCGCGGCGAGGCGCACCAGTACAGGGGCTTGATGCCGAACCGGTCCCGGGCCAGGAACAGGCGGCCTTTGCGCTCGTCCCACAGCGCCAGGGCGAACATGCCGGACAGCCGGCCGAGAACTCCTTCGCCCCATTCCTCGTACCCGTGGAGGATGACCTCGGAGTCCGAACGGGAAGAGAACGTGTGGCCCAGGGCGCGAAGCTTAGCCCGCAAAAGCGGGGCGTTGTAGATCTCGCCGTTGGCGGACAGCCACAGGGTGGCGTCCTCGTTGGCCATGGGCTGGGCCCCGGCCGGGGACAAGTCCACCAGGGCCAGCCGCCGGTGACCAAGGGCCGCGGACCCGTCCGCGGAGACGTGGGCGCCCGCGCCGTCCGGACCCCGGTGGGCCAGGGAGTCGCGCATGCGCACGAAGGCTTCGAGGTCCACCTTCTCCCGGCAGAGGACCTGTCCGCAGATGCCGCACATCAGGCGTCCCTTTCCAACAACCGCTGGTACAGCCCCTCGTGGGCGGACACGTAGGAATCCCAGGAAAAGTCTTTTTCCGGCGCGGTGTCCGTCCTGCCCGCGCGCACGTCCAGGATGCCCCGGGCCAGGTCCGCCGGGTCGTTGGGCGAAACCAGCACGTGGGGACCGGACACCACCTCCGGGATGGACCCGGCCCTGGTGGCGGCCACCGGCGTGCCCACGGCGCAAGCCTCGGCCAGGGAAAACCCGAACCCCTCGCCCAGGGAGGGCACGGCCACGCAGTCCGCCGCGCCGATGATCCCGGGCAGCCGCTTTCTGGGCACGGGGTCCAGGACGCGCACCAGGCCGGGAAGCTCCGCCGCCACCCTCTCCGACCGCCTCCGCCCGGACCGGGGGTCGGGCGAGAGGACGAGCAGGACCCTGGTTTCCGGGGCCTTTTCCGCCACCAGGGGCACGGCGGAGATCAGCACCTCCACGCCCTTCATGGCCCCCGGACGGCCGAAAAAAAGGACCAGGAAGGCGTCTTCGGCAACGCCCAGTTCCTTCCGCACCCGGTCCCGGGCCTTCTTCGCATCCGGGTTGAAAAGGGCCTTGTCCACCCCCGGGTAGGCGCACAGGACGTCCTTTTCCGGTTTGCCCCGGGCCGCAAGGTCCTGTTTCACGCTAAGGGAGTTCACGGCCCACGCGTCGAAAGGAAGGGACAGGACCGCGTCCTCGGCCCGGCCGAGCGCCGCCCCGGCCAGTCTGCCCGCGGCCAGGGGCCACTTGTCCCCCACCACCTCGTGCACCGTGAGCACGGCGGGTTTTTTCGCGGCCCGGGCCGCGGCACAGGCGGGAAACGCCGCGTTGTAGGTCATGGTGTGCACCACGTCCGCCCGGCGGGCCAGGGAAACCGCCGCCGGGAGCGCCGCCAGGGTGAAGGCGTGGCGGTCGCCCCGGCCCTTCAGCCCCACCCGCCGGACGGCCACCCCTTCCACGGTTTC
>JAFDHW010000377.1 GCA_019308705.1 Deltaproteobacteria bacterium | reverse complement strand
GGCTCGCCTGATTTCCGCGCTGGCCGCGTTATCGGGGCTCGGCGTACCAAAGTACGCCTTCACCCCTCTAGCCTTGCCAGCACGGAAACCAGGCTTCGTGAATAATCCGGGATAAATATTTTATGCGGTGAAATTTTTCATGAATAATTCGGGCTAACCCGGATCATTCATGGACGTTGACAGCCACCGCGGGGTTTGCGAAAGTTTGAGACTGGATTCATTTACGCTTTAGGAGGTGCCGCCATGGCCCTGGAGGTGGCGAAGGAATTTCCCATCAAACAGCCGCGGGGGCTTTCCCCCCGCATAAAGAGGCTTCGGGGCTATTATTTCATGGGCACGGCCCGTCGGTGGAACAACGAGTACACCGCTTGGACCACGGGCGAGGCCCATGACGTGGTGTTCAATGAGGCCAGCTACTACATCGTGCCGGAGATGTATCCCTTTCTCCAGCCCTTTGCCTCCTCCTACAAGCAGGCCGCCCGGCGCGTGCCCACCCCGCCGGATTTTTACAAAATGAGCCTGCCCGAACGCCGGGCCTGGTTCATCCGGGAGGTCATGGTCCACCACCTGCCCGCGGAAATCCTTCCCGGAGACCTTCTCTGCGGGGCGCGATTCAACATCCAGGCATCCCGGTGCCTGGACAGGTCCCAGGCAGCCCGGCGCGAAAAGCTCCTCTTGGGCAAAAACGGGGCGCGCAAAAAAATGAAGGCGTTCCACGACTACGGGTTCGGCAACGCCGGGGCCACCTGCGGCCACCTCATCCCGGACCATGCCAGGGTGCTTGAAACCGGCTTCAGGGGAATCTTCGAGGACCTGGAGAACCGCTACAGGACGCTTTCGGTCCGGGACAGGCGGGGCCAAAAGGGCGCGCAACTCCGCGCCATGATGATAGCGGCCAAGATGCCCCGCGACCTCGCCGCCCGGTACGCGGCCCTGTGCAAGAACTCCGCGGACGAGCACCCGGACCGGCGACGGGCCGGGGAACTGCGCCAGATGGCCAAAAACCTCTCCCGCGTGCCCTGGGACCCGCCGGAAACCTTCTGGGAGGCGGTCCAGGCCCTGTGGCTCTCCCACATGCTGGTCATGGCCGACGAAAACTACCCCGGCCCGGGGATGTCCTTCGGCCGGGTGGACCAGTACCTTTTGCCCTTCTGGGAAGAAAGCATCCGCCGGGGCATGGACCGGGAGTTCGGCAAGGAAATCTTAAAATGCTTCTGGATCCACGCCAACACGGCCTACGACGCCCTCATCCGCGTGGGGGGCAACCAGGGCATCACCTCCGGGTTCGGCCAGCTCATCACCCTGTCGGGCATGGGCGAGGGCGGCGCGGACATGACCAACGAGCTCACCTACGTGTTTTTGGAGGTCATCGACGAGATGTCCCCCATCCTGGAGCCCAAGCCCAACGTGCGGCTCCACAGAAACTCGCCGGACGAGCTTCTGGACCGCGTGGTGGACATGGTGGCAACCAGCCAGGGCGCGCCCTTTCTGCTGAACTTCGACGAGCGCTCCATGGCGGGCATGCTCAACGAGGCGCGCCGCGCCGGGGTTACGCACCTCATCCACGAAGGCAACGTGCACGAATACGCGCCCGTGGGGTGCCTGGAAAACACTATGGTGGGCAATGATCGGTCCGGCACCGTGGATATCAACGTCAACCTAGTCAAGGCCCTGGAGCTGGCCCTGGCCGACGGCAAGGACCTGGTGCCCTACAAGAACCCCGTCTACGGCAAAGAGCTGCCCATGCTCCAGCACGGCCCCAAAACCGGCGACCCGGCCAAATTCGCCACGTTCGAGGACCTGTACCATGCCTACGAGGCCCAGACCGCGTACCTCATCCGCCGGGCCATGGAGGTCTACGAAGCGTCCGAGGCCGTGCGCGTGCGGTACCTGCCCACTCCCTACCTCTCCTGCCTGGTCCGCGGATGCGCGGAAAAGGCCTTAGACGTCACCCAGGGCGGCGCGGAGCTGGCCTTTGTCACCATCGAGGGCGGCACCTTCGCCACCACCGTGGACTCGCTCCTGGCCGTCAAGTACCTGGTGTTCGACACCGGCACCTGCACCATGGACCAGCTCATCGCCGCGCTCAAGGACAACTGGGAAGGCCACGACATTTTGGCGGCACGCGCCAAGTACAAGGCCCCCAAGTACGGCAGAAACGACGCCGAGGCCGACGCCATGGCCCGCCGCGTCATGGAAACCTGGACCAACGAGGTGTGGAAGCACAAGACCCGCTCCTCCAACCGCCAGGCCCGGCCGGGCATGCTCTCCTGGAACTACTGGGTGGGCGACGGCTACGTGCTGGCCGCCACCCCGGACGGCAGGCCCCGCGGTCAGTTCCTGTCCAACGCCATCTGCCCGGTAAACGGCGCGGACATAAACGGCCCCACGGCCAATGCAAATTCCTGCGGCCAGGCTTTGGGCGGCAAGGCCGAAGACGGCAAGGGAGACTTCCTGTCCTACAACAACATGCTGCCCAACGGAGCATCCCACACCATCACCTTCAATCCATCCATCCTCCGCGACCCGGAACACAAGGAAAAGTTCAAGGCGTACCTCCGCGGCTACGCCCAAAACGGCGGCACCGCGCTCCAGATCAACATGCTGGACGTGGAAATGTTAAAGGACGCCCAGAAACACCCGGCCGACTACCGCCACCTCCTCGTCCGCGTCACCGGCTACAACGCCTACTTCACCTCCATAGGCCGCGAACTCCAAAACGAGGTCATAGCGCGCCTGGCCCACGACATGTAGCCCGGGTTAACCCGGATTATTCACGAAGCCTGATTTCCGTGCTGGCAAGGCTAGCCCGGATTATTCACGAAGCCTGATTTCCGTGCTGGCAAGGATAGGGGGGTGAAGGCGTACTTTGGTACGCCGAGCCCCGATAACGCGGCCAGCGCGGAAATCGGGCGAGCCCGAAGGGGGAGGAATTTTGCCCGAATGGCAGCATTCCTCCAATAATCA
>JAFDHW010000376.1 GCA_019308705.1 Deltaproteobacteria bacterium | reverse complement strand
CGAGGCCCTGGGGCTGTGCCGGCCGGGCAGGGCGGCGAAGCTTCTGGAAAAGGGCTACACGGACCTGTGCGGCGAGATCCCCGTGAACCCCAGCGGCGGGGCCCTGGGCGCGGACCCGGTCATCGCCACGGGGCTGGTGCGGGTGATCGAGGCCGCCATGCAGGTCCGGGGCGAGGCCGGGGCGCACCAGGTGCCCGGGGTGGAGCTTGCCCTGGCGCACGGCCAGTTCGGCCTGTGCGCGCAAAAGAACGTGGTCCTGGTCCTGGGAGGTGAACAATGAGAAAAAAGAGCAGGCATGTGGCGGTGGTGGGCTGCGGCCAGACCAAGCACTCCTCCCGCAGAAGGGACGTGACCCTGCCGGAGATGGTGTCCCAGGCGGTGTTCGCCGCCTTGGAGGACGCGAAGATCGACCCCGGCGAGGTGGACGCGTTCATGGTGGGCAACATGCAGGGCTTCGGCGGCGTGGCCCAGCCCGAACAGTGGATCGGCGACTGGATCGGGGCTTCGGACAAGCCCGTGATACGCATCGCCACCGGAGGGACCACGGGCGGATCCGTGGGCCAGGCCGCGTACTACGCCGCGGCCTCGGGACTTTACGACGTGGTGGTGGGAACGGCGTGGGAAAAGCACTCGGACTCGGCCGAGCCGGGGGCGACCACGGGCCTCATGCACGTGGGCCTGGCCAATGTGTTCTACGCCCTCACCAAGGGCTTTTCCTTAAAGAACGTCATGACCGCCTCGGTGGCCGGAGCGGCCGCGGGGGTGGCCGTGTACCAGGCCCGGTTCTACATGAACCGCTCCGGGTGCAAAATCGAGCACCTGGACGCCGTGGCGGCAAAGTGCCGGAGAAACGCGGCCAAGAACCCCTACGCCCATCTCCAGTGGCCGGGCTGCACGCCCGAGGACATCGCGGCCACGGAGCTGATCGCCTATCCCTTCCGCTACGGCCACGTGTGCCCGGCCTCGGACGGGGCCTCCGCCATCGTGGTGGCCTCAGAGGACTTCGTGCGCCGCCGGTGCGAAAAGCCCGTGTGGATCAAGGGCCTGGCCTCGTACACGGACGAGGAGAACAACCTCCAGGCGGAAAACTGGTCCGGCGTGGGCGTGCTGGATCCCTCCGAGCAGATGGGCTGCCGGGTTTCGGCCATGAAGGCCTACGAGATGGCGGGGATCAAAAACCCGCGCGAGGAGATCGACGTAGCGGAGATCTACCAGCCCTTTCCCAGCCAGGAGCTCATCTTTGCCGAGCGGTGCGGGCTGTTCGACCCCGGCACGGCGTGGCGGGCCGTGGAGTCCGGGGACATCGAGATCGAAGGCAAGATGCCGCTGGACCCCTCCGGCGGGGTGAACGCCACCAACGCCATCGGGTCCTCGGCGCTCCAGCGCATCCTGGAGGCGGCGCTCCAGGTGCGGGGCGACGCCGGCGAGCACCAGGTGCCCAAAAAGGTGAAAAACGCCATCGCCACCGGATGGGGCGGAAACACGAACTACATCACGTTCACCGTGCTGGGGGACGAGCCGGGCCCGAGGAGGTGGTAACATGGGATACATCAAGGACGAACGTCCCACCACCATGATGGTGGGAGGCTCCTGGAACATCGGCGCGTACAAGTACAAGGCCAACGGCCTGTTGGACGAGTACCTGGAAGGCCTGAAGGAAAAAAAGCTCATCGGGTCCATGTGCATGGGGTGCGGCAAGGTCATCGTGCCGCCCCGGCTGGTGTGCGGCCGGTGCCACAGGGAAATGACCGAGCGGGTGGTGGTCTCCGACAAGGGCACGGTGACGACCTTCGTGGTGAGCCCGCCCATTGAAAAGGGCAAGGTCAAAGCCATGGGCATGGACGCCGTGGAGCTGGGGCTTTTCACCGAAGGCGAGGTGATCATGCCCGCCTACGTGCAGTTCGACGGCGCGGACTGCAACCTGAACCTCCTGATCCTGGACGCGGACCCCAAGGACGTGTGCGTCGGCATGCGGGTCGAGGCCGTGTGGGCGGAAAACCCCGTGGGCGCGTTGTCGGACATCGAGGGCGTGCGGCCCATCCCCATGGAGTGCGGCGGCCTGGACGAGAACCAGAAGAAAGGATAGGGCCATGGACCCCAAACCGAACATCACGGAGTTCAAGTCTCCCATCCCGTTCGAGGCCCACTTCACCTGGTCCGTGGGCGTGCTCATGGAAAAGTTCATCGAGGCCTTGGGCGAAAAGAAGCTTTTGGCCTCCAAGTGCCCGGGGTGCGGGTACGTGGTCGTCCCGCCCAGGAACCGCTGCGGCAAATGCTGCAAGGAAATGGGCGAGGACGACCTGGTGGAGCTTTCCGGCAAGGCCACCCTGGCCGGGTGGACGGTGGGCCGCGTGCGCCTGGACGGCGCGGGCGGCTGGGAGGACCTGGAAGTCCCGGAGATCATCGCCGCGGTCAAGCCCGAGGGCGCGGACTCCACCCTCTATATGCCCCTGGGCGAGTGCGGGGAAAGGGACCTTTCCCCGGGCATGGCCCTTGTCCTGCAGTGGCGGGGGGAGACCACCGGGGAAATCGCGGACATGGCGTATTTCAAGCCGGCCTGAACCGGACCGTTTGCCTTCTCGTCCTTTGCCGTCTGTACCGGGGCCGGTCCGCGGACAAGTTTTGCGAAACGCGGTTCCGGCCCCGTCCGCGCCCGGCGGCGGCTTGCTCCGGGGTTCTGCATGCCCCGCCAGCCGGACAAGCCGGGCACCCCGCGGGGAAAAAACAGGTTGACCCTGCAGCCGGGAGCGTTTACCATCAGGTTTAAATGACCGGTTGAACGGAACGTTCCCATGGCAAAACAGGCTGCAGAGGTATTACGGGAGTTTCCCCCGTACCAGGGCGAAGCCGCGCTGGTCCACGTGCTCCGGCCCGGTGTTTCCCCGGAGCGCGCGCCGTCGGCCAAAACCCAGGCCCTGTGGTTCGCGGTGCTCTTCGCCAGCCTGCCCATGTGATCGGCTACGCCATGCAGGCGGCCATGGACGCCGGGCTCGTCTCCTCCGGGATAAGCCTGTTCGACTCCTCCCGGGATTGGGCCTTCTTTTTCGCCTTTCCCCTGTTCTTCGTCCCCGTGCTTTATGTCCTGGACAGCCTGCTCTGCGGCAGGCGGGTGCCCATAGAAAGGGGCCGGGTCCTGGTGTACATGGGCCTGGTGCTCCTGGTGGGACTGTTCGGCGAGGTGGTGGTGCACACCGGGTGGGTGAAGGCGTTTGGGAAACCCTTGTGGCTCTACCGCGTGTGGCCCGTGCACTACGGCTACACCTCGGGCGTGGGCGTGGTCATGTGGCCGCTCTACGGCTTCCACCTTTACGCCCTGCACCACGCCATCCGCACCCGCCCGGCGCTCAAGGTGTTTGACAACGACTACGCCAAGGGCTTGATCCTGGGCATCGACGCCCTGCTCATGGAAATCGCGGCCAACATCTTCGCCCTGGTGGGATTCGGCACCTATTACTTCTTCTACCTGCCCAACGACCTGTTCCACTTCGCCTCGGCGTACAACTTTCCCGCCTACTTTTTGTGCGGCATCGTGGCCGTGAAGGTGCTGAACTTCTTTTCCGGCCTCCCCCGCCACCGGTCGCTGCTGGGCGTGCTGTTCCTCGCCCTGGGCGTTGCCATCGTTCACTTCCTCCTGTATTGATGGATAACCCGGATTATTCACGTAGCCTGATTTCCGTGCTGGCAAGGCTAG
>JAFDHW010000375.1 GCA_019308705.1 Deltaproteobacteria bacterium | reverse complement strand
GTGAAGGCGTACTTTGGTACGCCGAGCCCCGATAACGCGGCCAGCGCGGAAATCGGGCGAGCCCGAAGGGTGAGGAATTTTGCCCGAATGGCAGCATTCCTCAAATAATCAGACCGTCTTTGGCGCAAGACCCGAAAAACAGCTCCAACGGATCGAAACTAAAGAAAAATTCGATCTCGGGCAAAATTGCTCATGAATAATCCGGGTTAACGGACCCTGCTCAATCTGGTGTTGACCTTGGCCCAGTCGAACCGGTCAGGCTCGAAGGTGGGGCGGACCCATTCCAGTATGGCCTGGTGGTCCGGGTGGGAGGGGGTGCGGAGGGCTTCGAGGAAATCGCGGTACCCGTCCGGGCCGCCCACGTCCTCGGGCGGGCAGGCCCGCTCGCCCTCCACGCAAACGGGATAGTGCACGTGCGGGTCCAGCGGCAGGATCTTTTCCACATCGATCTTGTGCTCCCAGTTGTCCCCGAAATCGTACACGTAGGTGAACCGCCGGGCGCCCGCAACCAGGGCGCGGGAGAGGCGCACGCCCTTTTCGCTGGCGATGGAGGTTCCCGCGGGCAGGGCCGGCGGCATGAGGTCCGTCTCCTCCATCATGGCCTGAGGCTGGTACAGAACCGGCCCGATGCGGAAGTAGTGGAGATGGAAATCCTCCCATCCCATGACGGCCTGGAACACGCGGTGCAGCTTTTCCAGGGTGGTGTCGCTGGTCACCAGGACACGCCGCCAGACTTCGGGCCGCACCCCGGACAGGCTGATCCTGAGCTGGTACACCTTCCTCAGATCGGTCACTTTTTGGGCACCGCCGGACGAGCCAATGGCCTTGTAGGTCGTCATGGTAAAACGCCGTGGGAAGAGGACGAACGCTTGAATTGGGCCCTTGTTGCACAAATCGCAGCGCCTGTCAAAACCGCACGCCGCAAAAAAAGCGGGGAGGTTCGGCCTCCCCGCTCGGATCGCGCAAACAAGGGAAAAAAGTGCAGACTACGCCTTTTTCTTGGCCTTTTTCTCCCTGGCCTTCTTCAGCACCTCGCCAAGGTTCCTGTCCATGGCGGCTTTTCTGCGCTTGGCGGTCAGCAACTTGGCCGAAAGGGGCTGGCGGGCGGAGAAGCCGTACTTTTTGCGGTATTCCCTGGTGGTCAGTCCGTGCTCTTTCAAGTGCCGGTTGGTGAGCTGTTTGAACTCCTTGCCGCACTCCAGGCAGATCACTTTATTACACTTGATGGACTTTTTGGGGTCCATGGCCACGCCTTCTGCTCCGCCTGCTTCCGCGACGCCCTCCTCCTTGTTCTTCAAACCCTGAAAAAAAAAAAAAACCTTTTCCAGGAGTTCCTTCATTTCTTCCGGCGACATGCTCGAGTGCGAGGCCTGGGCCTGCACGATCTCCGCGGCCATTTCCGTGAGAGATTTTGCCATGTGTTTTTCTCCTTTCGGCAGTTAAAATGAAATTTGCATCATACATGGCTTAAGTTGTCCCATTGTGTAAACACCTAAAACACGTTTGTCAAGCATTGCATGTTGAATATTTTGCTTGTACGGCATCTCAACCTGTCTTGTACGCTGCAGAAAAGAGTTGGATCAGCCGGAGATTTCCGGCTGCAGAGAGAGATTGTCCTTGACAGTGCCCTGTTGTGGAAGACGTCCATAAGGGCCCATGGCGGGAAACCTGTATTGCAAATGCCTCAAGGCATGGCTCGCGGATTGGGGGCTTTTCTTGCGGCAAGCACGCCCAGGCCCATGAAGACCCCCACCAAGCTCATGCCCATGGAAAACCGGCCCGCGCCGGCCATGGCCCCCAGAAAAACGGGAACGAGCCCCGCGCCCACCAGGAACGCCGGGGGAACGGCAGCGGAAACGGCCAGGTTGCGTTCCTGTTCGCCGCCCAGGCCGGAAAGCGCCACGAACCCTGCGGGGAAGAAGCACACCGCCGCGGCGGGCTGGAGAAACACCGCGGCCCAGAACAAAGGGCCTTTTGCCGCACCCATGGCGAACGCGCACCCGCCGGAGAGCAGAAACACCGCCCCCATGGACCGGCCCGGCCCCACCCTGTCCACCACCCATCCTGCGAAAAGCGCCATGACCAGCCCGGAAACCCTCGACGCGCTCACCAGCAGGTTGGCCGCGGCCGGGTCCACGCCCCGGTCCGCCACCAGGTACAAGGGCAGCATGTTGAAGATGCCCAGGGTGCCGGTGATGCCCAGGGAAAACAGCCCGGCCGTGACCCAGAACCCGGGCTTTTTGGCCAGTTCCTTAAGCGCTCCCATGCCCGGCGCGCGGCCGGGAAAGCCCCCTTGGGCCGTGAACCGGGAGAACAGCAGGCAGAAGAACAGGCTGAAAAGCCCCACAAACAAGAAGATCATGGGCCAGTCCACCCGGGACAGCAGCGCATGGACCACAAGCGGCGCGGCCACGAAGCTGGCGTTGGGCGCGGCCTCGTGCACGGCCAGGGCCAGGCCCCAGCGCTTCTTTTCCACCATGCCCGTGATCACGGAGACGCCCGAGGGCAAATACAGCCCGGCGAACAAGCCCAGCAGGGCGAAGGAGCCCCGCAAAAACCACAGGTCCCTGGAGGCGGAGGCCAGGATCATGGAGGCCCCCACCCCCGCCGCGGAAACCTGGATCACCCGACGGTGGGTGCTCACGGCGGAAAGGAACCCGGAAAAGAAAAGCGCCAGGAAATAGCCGCCGGACAAATACAAAAACAGCGCGCCCGCCTGCATGTGGTCCAGGCCCAGTTCCGCCTCCATGGTGGGCATGAGCGGCGCGGGCACGGTGCGGGCCACGAAATTGACGAAAAAGATGCCCGTGAGCAGAAGAATGGCACAAAAGGTCCGCTTATCCATGAAAGCTCCGTGAAAAAAGTCCTTCAACCGGCTGGCAAGTTGGAGCCCGGATTATTCACGAAGCCTGATTTCCGTGCTGGCAAGGCTAGAGGGGTGAAGGCGTACTTTGGTACGCCGAGCCCCGATAACGCGGCCAGCGCGGAAATCGGGCGAGCCC
>JAFDHW010000374.1 GCA_019308705.1 Deltaproteobacteria bacterium | reverse complement strand
GAAGGGTGAAAAATTTCGCCAATGTCAGCATTCCTCAAATAAACAGCGTGCATTTTTCAAGGACCCTTCAATTGGCACTTAACCTGTTTAAATCCGTATAAATATTTTATTCGGTGAAATTTTTCATGAATGATTCGGGTTAGGGCAGAATTTCTTATGAATAATCCGGGATAAGAACGCTGGCCGAGCGCTCAAGGCCCCTGTTCTCTTCCCCGGAGAGCGTCATGTCCAACACCCGCTCTACGCCGAGGATGATTTTTTGGGCCGGCACCCACGATGACCGCCTTGCTGGTATGCGCATCCATGAAAACGCCCGTCGATGAAAAGGCGGGCGCGGCAAAACCCTTTCCATGGGTCAGCCTATTTCCAGCAGTTCCGCGGTGAACAGGATTTTCTTTCCGGCCAAGGGGTGGTTGGCGTCCACCACCACGCGGCGCGGGCCGACCTTCTTGATTGTGGCGGAGAACGACCGTCCGCCGGGCTGCTCCAGCCGCAGGGTCTTTCCCGGAAACAGCTCCACGTCCTCCGGGAAGCACGACCGGTCCACCGCAAACACCAGGTCCCTTCTCCATGCCCCGTGGCCTTTTTCCGGGGAGACCTCGAAATTCCTGGTCTGGCCCACGGACATGCCCAGGATCCCCGCGAAAAGGCCCGGCAGGACGCGGTCCTTGCCCAGGACAAAGCAGAAGGGCCCTGGCACGCGGGTGGAGCACACCACCTCGCCGTTTTCCAGGCGCCCTTCCAGATGCACCCTTACCCGGTCGCCCCTGTTGGCGGACGCCATGGCAGCACCCTACTCATGGAGCACCGTGCTCCCCGGCGGGGCCACCTGCTCTGCGTTCCAGCCGGTAAAAAGAAGCAGCGGACCGCCGTTTTTGCGGCCGCTCATCCACTGACGCAGACCCTGGGGCCCGTCGGGCAGGATGTCCTCCAGCCCGCTCGTGCACACCACCACGGTTTCGGCGCCTCTGCCGTAGGTGGTAAGGGTCCGGGCGAGCTGAGCCGCGGAGGTCTTGTCAAAACTGCCCATCAGGGAAAGCCGGAAGCTCTTGTCCGCCCCCTGCTTGATGATGCGGAAATTGCTGGCCATAAAACTCTCCTTAGGGCGCGGGTTCTCGCGCGGAATCGAATTCTGAGTGCCAAAATACAAACGGGGACGCTTCCTATAAATGGGGCGGTAGGTGTATAGAGGATGGGGGATACACCGTATGAACGGACGAAAAGCCCGGCCGGCAAGGCGCGGAGGCATGCCCGGAACGGAGCGGAAGGGTGTTTTTGAGCCGCATGTTCAAGAACATGAAAGCGGCGTTTTCGCGGGCTGGGTGACAGCGGCCGTCCAAATACACGACTTACCTCATTTATCCCGGCCCTCTTCCTGCTACAGTGGGCTCCATAAAAAAAGGGAGGCGGCCATGGCCATTACCTTGGAGGACGACCCGAGACGGCAAAAGGACGAGGCCCTGTTTTACGAGCCCCTGGAGGAAAACAAGGTCCGCTGCCGGCTGTGCGGCCACGAGTGCAAGATCAAGCCGGGCAGAAAAGGCATTTGCGGGGTGCGGTCCAACCAGGGGGGCATGCTGGTCTCCCTGGTGTACCAGCGGCCGGTGGCGGAACACATAGACCCCATCGAGAAAAAGCCCCTGTACCACTTCCTGCCCGGCACCCTGGCCTATTCCCTTGGCACGGCCGGGTGCAACTTCGCCTGCGTCCACTGCCAGAACGCGGATATCTCCCAGGCGGACCCCACGGCCCGGTATCTCCAGGGCCGGGAGCGCACACCGCTTGAGATCGTCCAGGCGGCCGAGGATACGGGGTGTTATACCGTGGCCCACACCTATACGGAGCCCACCATTTTTTACGAATACTCCTTTGACATCGCCCGGCTGGCCCATGAGCGGGGGCTGAAAAACGCCTGGGTCACCAACGGCTACGTCATGGAAAAGCCCGCTCGGGCCATCGCGCCGTACCTCGACGCGGCCAACGTGGACCTGAAGGCGTTTTCCGAACGGGTGTACATGGACCTTTGCCGCGCCAGGCTGTCCAAGGTCATGGACACCATCGTCCTGTTCAAGAAGCTGGGCATCTGGGTGGAGGTGACCACCCTGCTGATTCCGGACATGAACGACGACGACAAGCAGCTCAAGGGCATCGCGGGCTTTCTGGCCGGGGTGGGACCGGAAATCCCCTGGCACGTGACCCGCTTCTATCCCACCTACAAGCTTACGGACCGGCCGCCCACGCCGGAGAAAACCCTTTCCCGGGCCTGGGAGATCGGCAAGGAGGCGGGGCTGCGCTACGTGTACGAGGGCAACGTGCCTGGCAAGGGCCACGAAAACACGTCCTGCTACCAGTGCGGGGAAACCCTGATCACCCGGCGGGGGTTTTCCCTTGTAAAAAACCTCGTGAGCAAGGAGGGCCGCTGTCCCAAGTGCAACGCACCCATCGACGGGGTATGGACCAGGGACCAGACGGACTGACCACCGAAGGCCGATGATCGAGAAAATCGCGGAAAAGGAAAACGGCGTGGTGGGCTTTCGCATCCAGGGGTCCTTCACCAAGGAGGACTTCGCCCGTATAAAGCCCCAGTTGAAGGACATGCTGAAAAGGCACGGCAACCTTTCCGTGTTCCTGGATCTGACGGATTTCCAGGGGCTGGCCGTAAGGTTCGGCCTGCGGGACGCCGTGCGCGGCCGCAAGTACAACAAACGCCTTTTTCGCCTGGCCGTGGTGGACGACGGCAAGTGGGCGGATTATTTCGCCGACAAGGCCGCCAAGTACCTGAAGGGGGAGGTGAGGACGTTCGATCCCAAGAACAAGGACCAGGCCTGGGAGTGGCTGGCCGCCTGACCGGGACAGTCCCCGCCCGGCCGCCCCCAAGCTTGTGGAATCCAATCGAGTAGGGGGGCGGGTTGCCCCGCCCCCCTTTCACACCACCGTACGTACGGTTCCGTATACGGCGGTTCGTGTTGAATGTTGAAGTTGCCGGTGCTGATCAAGCAGCGCCA
>JAFDHW010000373.1 GCA_019308705.1 Deltaproteobacteria bacterium | reverse complement strand
ACGCTTTCATTGAGCGAATGCGGCAAGAACAAAACTGAGCTTTTTAGAAAATGACGAACGGGGAAGCCTCAACCGAGGCTCCCCCGTTTTCTTTTTCTTCAGACTTCACAGACAGGCTGGTCAGAAGCGCGAAGAGCAAGGCGCGCAAGGCCCGGGAGCGCAGGCGTACTTCTGTACGCCGAGCATCCCGGGTCCGCCGCGCAACGCGGCTATTCGCGCTTCTGGGCAGCCGAACGAAGCTTACCAGCCCAGGGTGAGATACTTGTGCATGCTGTTGGCGGCGGTGCGGCCCGCGCCCATGGCCATGATGACCGTGGCCATGCCGGTTACGATGTCGCCGCCGGCCCACACGCCGGGCATGGTGGTCTTGCCGGTTTCCGGGTCCGCCACGATGTAGCCCCGCTTGTTCAAGGCCAGTTCCGGGGTGGTGGAGGTCAAAAGCGGATTGGCCCCCGCGCCCACGGAGATGACGACCAGGTCGCACTCCATTTCGAACTCGGACCCCTCCTTGACCACGGGCCTGCGGCGTCCGGACTCGTCGGGCTCGCCCAGTTCCATCTGCACGCACTCCATGCCGCGCACCCGGCCGCGGTCGTCGCCCAGAAAGCGCACCGGGTTGGTGAGGAGGTACAGCTCCACCCCCTCCTCCTCGGCGTGGTGGATCTCCTCGGCCCGGGCGGGCATTTCCTCGCGGGAGCGGCGGTAGACGATGCGCACCTTTTCCGCGCCCAGCCTCCGCGCCGTGCGTGCCGCGTCCATGGCCACGTTGCCCGCGCCGATCACCGCCACGTTCTTGCCGAACGCGATGGGCGTGTCGTACTCCGGGAACAGGTAGGCTTTCATGAGGTTGGACCGGGTGAGGTACTCGTTGGCCGAGTACACGCCGATGAGATTCTCCCCGGGCAGGTTCAAAAAGTAGGGCAGGCCCGCGCCCACGGCCACGTAGACGGCGTCGAAGCCGTCGGCCAAAAGTTCGTTCAACGTCACGATCTTGCCCACCACGGCGTTCACCTCGAACTTGACGCCCATGCGCTCCAGGTACTGAAGCTCCGCGGACAGGATGGCCTTGGGCAGCCGGAACTCGGGGATGCCGTAGAGGAGCACGCCGCCGGGCTTGTGGAAGGCCTCGAACACGGTGACGTCGTGGCCCTTTAAGACGAGGTCGCCGGCCACGGTGAGCCCCGAGGGGCCGGAGCCCACCACGGCGACCTTCTTGCCCGTGGAGGGGGCTTTTTCCGGCAGGGGCACTTCGCCCTGGTCGCGCTCCCAGTCCGCCAGAAAGCGCTCCAGCCGGCCGATGGCCACCGGGTCGCCTTTTTTGCCCAGCACGCACCGGGCCTCGCACTGGGCCTCCTGGGGACACACCCGGCCGCACACCGCGGGCAGCACGTTGGTTTCCTTGATCTTGGCGATGCCGCCGGCGAAATCGCCTTCCTGGATCTTTTGGATGAACGCGGGGATGTCCACGCCCACGGGGCACCCGGCCACGCAGCCGGGCTTCTTGCAGTTCAGGCACCGGGAAGCTTCTTTGGCCGCCGCCTCGGGGGGGTAGCCGAACGGCACTTCCTTGAAATTTTTTATCCGCTCTTCGGGTTTTTGCTCCGGCATGGGCTGCCGGGGGACGGCTTCTTTCTTCTCAGCCATGGGCACCTCTTTCCGTGCGGGAACGAATCATTTCAGGGCGGCCTCGGCGCGGCACTTGTGCTCGAACCGCTCCATGGCTTCCTGCTCCTGTTCCTTGTAGGAATTCAGGCGGGTGATGAGCTCGTCGAAGTCCACGTCGTGGCCGTCGAACTCGGGCCCGTCCACGCAGGCGAACCTGGTTTTTCCGCCCACGGTGACCCGGCAGCATCCGCACATGCCCGTGCCGTCCACCATGATGGCGTTTAGGCTCACCAGGGTGCGCACGCCGTACTGTTTGGTCAGGTTGACCACGGCCTTCATCATGGGCACCGGGCCGATGCCCACCACCAGGTCCACCTTTTCGCTGTCCAAAAGCTTTTTCAAAAGGTCCGTGCCGAACCCGTGGTACCCGCAGGTGCCGTCGTCGGTGCAGATCCGGCACTCGTGGCTGGCGTTGGCCATTTCCGCTTCCAGGATGAGCAGGTCCTTGGTGCGGGCCCCGCAGATGGCCACCACGCGGTTGCCCGCTTCCTTGAACGCCCGGGTGATGGGATGCAGAACCGCCACGCCGGTGCCGCCGCCCACGCAGGCCACGGTGCCCACCTTCTCGATGTCCGTGGGCTTGCCCAGGGGGCCGGCGACGTCCTGGATGTGATCGCCGGGCTCAAGGGTCTTTAAAAGGGCGGTGGTCTTGCCCACCACCTGGTAGATGATCTTGATGGTGCCCTTTTCCGGATCCGTGTCCGCCATGGTGAGGGGGATACGTTCTCCGGTCTCGTTGGCCCGGAGCATGACGAATTGTCCGGGGCGGGCCTTCTTGGCGATCCTGGGCGCGGAGATCTCGTTTTCGATCACCGTGCCCTGGGCCATTTCCCGCTTGGACAAAATGGGGAACATGGAAGCCTCCTTGTCCTGGCCGGGGCGAGGGTGCCCGTAAGTGGAAGGGGTTGAAAAAAACTTCACCCCGGAGAGGGCCGGCCCGCAAGTACAAGCGCCCGCGCAAAACGGGCGCCGAAAGAACGGCCGGCGGCTTGCCGGGGTTTTGTGCGGTTTTGGCCCGCGGAAGAACCGCCCGCGGGCTGGGCCTCATACCATGCCTTTGAAACCCATGAAGGACAAGGCGATCAAGCCGGCGGTCACCAGGCCGATGGCCGTGTCCTGGAGCGCCCTGGGCACCCGGGCCAGAAAGATGCGCTCGCGGAGTCCTGCGAACAGGATGAGCGCCACGCCGAAACCCGCGGCGTAGGCAAGCGAGGTGATGAGCGCGTCGATGAAGCCCAGCTCGTTTTGGACATTCAGCACGCACACGCCCATGACCGCGCAGTTGGTGGTGATGAGCGGGAGAAAAATGCCCAGGCCCGCGTACAGGGCGGGGATGCTCTTTTTGAGAAACATCTCCACGAACTGCACCAG
>JAFDHW010000372.1 GCA_019308705.1 Deltaproteobacteria bacterium | reverse complement strand
CTGGTTGAACGCCCCCATCCCGTCGCCGTGGCTGGAGAGGTGCAAAGACACCACGGCCGCGGTTTCTTGCCCCTCCACGGCCCGACGCAAGGCCAGCACCGTGGAAAGCCGCGCCAGCCGGGCGCGGGCGTCCTCTCCCATGCGGATGTACAGCTCGACCGCGGGCGGGATCAGGTTGTTCAGGACCCGCGCGTGCTCTTCGGGAAGCTCCCGGTAGTGGGACCGCCACAACAGGCCCCGGAGCATGAACCGCTCCCTGGCCAGCCGGTCGATCCTTTCCTGTGACTCCACCGTGGCCTCGCCCAGGCGAAGCCGCATGAGCCGCTGGGCGATCCCGTCCACCTGGGTTTTGATCTGCTCCCGGACGGCCTCCTCCACCAGGGCTTCCCGTTGACGGGGAAGGTCCAGGGGAAACGACGCCCCGCTCAGGGCGTCCGCCATCTCGTCGGAGTGCCCGGCCCTTTGGGACAGGCGGTTTTGCAGGTCTTCCAGGTCGCCGCCGGACGCGTGCAAGGCGAACACCAGCTCCCGCATCCCGGCCAGGGAACGGGAATGGCCCGCGGTGGCCGCCAAAAGCACGGAACGCGCGGGCGGATTTTCCGCCAGGTCTTTTGCCAGCCACAGGAGGGTTGCGATGGAAAGAGCCTCCTCCGCGCCGGGACTTTTGCCCGGCACCCAGGCCGTGGCGTCGTAGAACGCCTCCAGCACCAGAAGCTGGCCGGAAAGCTTGGGGTCCGCGCCGGGGACGAGGCACCAGACGTTTTTCGCCTCCGCCTCCTTCCAGGCGCCCAGGCAGGTGACGGAAGCCCGGTCCGCCACCAGGCCGTTTTCCGCGTTTTCGTAGTCCCCCAGAAACCGCCGGGCCTCTTTCGCCGGAACCACGAACCGGGGAAAGGCGATGGGCGTGAGCTCGAACTTGTCGGAAAACCGGCTTTTCGGGGAATCGCCCGGGTCCAGGTACACCAGGGCGGAGGCCCCCATGCCGGCGGCCCTCTGCCAGTTTTTGCCGCTGGCGAGGTCCATGAGCACCACGGCCCCGGACAGCGGCTTTTTGTCCAGGGCGGAAAGGCCGCCGCCGGCCACGTACACCAGGGGGCCGGCGATCCCCGCATCCCCGGTGGTCTGGGGAGTCATGGCGTTTCCGGCAAGGGGATGGATTGCAAGTACCCCCTTGCCGGGAACCGCAAGGCTCGCTCCGGGCCGGTAGTCCACCACGGGCACGGAAAACCGGTGCACCCCGGTTTGGCCCGGGAACAGCTCCTCGAACCCGTCCCGGATGAACTCCGCGGCCCGGGCCGCGCCCAGGGAGCCCGGGCCCCGGTCGCCAAAGGCGGCGAAGGTTTCCACCAGGCTTGAATTCTCCGCCCGGGGGGAGGCGGCCCGGCCGGGCGGCGCCAGGGCGCAGGACAGCGCCGCGGCCAAAAGGGCCGCCAAAAACCCGGTTCCACGCTCGGAAAGGAATCGTCCCAAGGCCCCGCTATTCCCTGCTGGAGATGCCGCCCACGTCGATGGACAGCTCGTCGCGTTTCTCGATGCGCTCCAGGGACCCGTCGCGGATCCACACCACCCGGTCGGACACGGAGAGCATCTTGTAGTCGTGGGTGGCGGAGATCACCGTCACCCCCCGCTCGGAGGACAGGTTCTTCAGCAGGGTGATGATCTCCTCGCCCGTGGTGAGGTCCAGGTTGCCCGTGGGCTCGTCCGCCAAAATGATGGACGGGTCGTTGGCGAGCGCCCTGGCCACGGCCACCCGCTGCTGCTGGCCGCCGGAAAGCTCGGAAGGCTTGTGGGCGTGGCGGTCCGAAAGCCCTACGAGGGCGAGCAGGTCCATGCCCTTCTTCGCCGCGTCGTCCTCGTGCACGCCCGCGAACACCATGGGAAGCGTCACGTTCTCCAAGGCCGTCATCACGGGGATGAGGTTGAAGGTCTGGAAGATGTAGCCGATCTTCCGGCACCGCAGCCACGCCAGCTCGTAGGCGTCCAGTTGCGAGACGTCCACCTCCTCGATGAACACTTTGCCGGAAGTGGGCTTGTCCAGGCCGCCGATCATGTTGAACAGGGTGCTCTTGCCCGAGCCCGAAGGCCCCATGATGGACAGGTACTCCCCGGCCGGAACCGACAGGTTTACGCCCTTGAGGGCGAAGACCTCCTCCTTGCCCAGGGTGAACTTCTTGGTCACGTTGAGGACCCGGACGATGTTCGATGTATGGGCCATCACACCTCCGTCCGCATGGCCACGGCCGGGGACATGCGGGCCGCCACCAGGGCGGGGTACAGCGCGCCGGCGATGCTCACCATCAGGCCCACGGCCGCGGAAAGCCCCAGGGCGGCAAGCACCCCGGCGGCGGAAGGGGTGGTGAGCGCGGGGAAGCCGAAGGCCGACAGCCCGTCGGCAAACGCGAAGAACCCGCCCAACAGCGCGCCGGCGACGCCGCCGAAAAGCCCCTGGAACCCTGCCTCCAGCACGAACAGCCGCACCACGAACCGGTTCAGCGCGCCCAGGCACTTCATGGTGCCGATCTCGCGGAACCGCTCGGTGACGGCCATGAGCTGGGCGTTGGTGATGCCCACCACGCACACCAGGAGCGACAGCACGGCGATCCACCGCTGCTTGGCGGTCTGGCCTACGGACGCCGCAGCTCCAGGGATGTCGTAGCCGCGGGCCTTGAGTTTCTGCACCGCGCCGGGGACGTCTTCGGCCATCAGGCCGTTGGCGATCTGCACGGAAACCAGGATGAAAGCCAAAAAGGAGACGGCGAACACCAGGGTCAGGGTGGTGACCAGGGAGCGGAAGAACCGGGCCTTTATGCTCTGGATGCTGATGGCCGCGGACTTGCTCCAGGGCAGGACCACCTGCCTGCGCTCGCCGCTTGTGGAGGACGGATTTTTACGGGCCAAGGCCTGTCCCAGGGGGGCTGGGGTTGGAGGTCCGTGTTATCCCGGGCCAACGGCCTGGGGTGTGGCGGTTGCCCGGGCCAGGTCGCCCAGGTGGCAGAGATGGAAGTTTTGTTCGGCGGCCAGGATGCCCACCAGCCG
>JAFDHW010000371.1 GCA_019308705.1 Deltaproteobacteria bacterium | reverse complement strand
GGAAGGAGGAGGGAAGCTGTACTTTTGTACCGCGACCGCCTCCTGACGCAGCTATCGCGTGAATCGGGCTCGCCGGAAGCGTGAAAAATTTCGCCGATGGCAGCATTCCTCAAAGAATCAGACTGTCTTTGGCGCAAGACCCGAAAAACAGCTCCAACGGATTGAAAATAAAGAAAAATTCGATCTCGGGCAAAATTGCTCATGAATAATTCGGGTTAGGCCGGGAAGGAACGCGCATCGCGGCGTTGCGGAAAGGGCTTCCCCGGGTTTGGGCGGCCCGTTTTGCTGCCTCTCCCCGATGATCAACGGAAAAACCCTCGCAAGAGAACGATTTTCCATGTAGTGCCCGCCTCCCATGCCCAATGGGCCAAAGACCCTATTTTTCTGGGGAAAAAACGCTCCTATTCTATAAATGCCCATGCGAATCTTCTTTCGTAAAGGAGGCTTTCCATGAGCATGACGGGATTGAGCACCTTTGACCGCACCGTCCACGAGGCCAACGACTGGCTCAAAGACATCATGTTCGAGCTGTCCTGGGAGGACCGCCAGCGAGCCTACCAGGCGCTTCGGGCCACTTTGCATGCGTTGCGGGACCGGCTCACCATCCAGGAGGTGAAGGACCTTGGCGCCCAGCTGCCCATGTTGATCCGGGGCATGTACTACGAGGGCTGGACCGGCCACGCCACCCCGGAGAAGATCCGTCACCTGGACGACTTTCTGGCCAGGGTGCGCCGGGAGATCGTCAACGGCGAAGCCGAGGACATCGAGGCCGTGACCCGGGCGGTGTTCAAGATGCTGCGCCACCGCATTTCCAAGGGCGAGATCGAGGATTTGGAGGGCATTCTGCCGGAGCCCATACGGGAGCTTTGGCCCCATCAGCCGGCGGCCATGTGACCCGGGACGTCAGCCCGGTTTATAAAACCTCCAACACCCAGGTGTGGTGCCGGCTTTTTGGGGATGGCCACAAAACCTTGGGAATTCGGGACGTTGTCTGCCGCCGGCTTGGCGGCGCGGTCTTTGCGTTGAAACGGGCCGAAGCGTTCTTGCACTCGAACAGCCCCCCGCAAGGGTGGCCCATGGAGGCCGACATGCCCAACTATTACATCGGCAGCGTGGAATACGTGCCTGGGACCTATCCACGGAAAAGGCCCGGCGCCGCGGAGCTGGCCGACAGGTGCATTCGCGAATGGGAAGCCGCACGGCAGCGGTCCAGGGAGCGTTTCCGCAAGCTCCGCCTGCCGCCCAGCATCTGCTTTTCCCGGAAAATCGGGGTAGGGGCCCTGGAGGTGGCGGAGCTGGTGGCGAAGAGGACCGGGCTTCGGGTCGTGGACCGGGAGATCCTGGAAGCCATCGCGGCGTCGGGCCGCATTTCGGAAAAGACCGTGGACTTGTTCGATGAAAAGTACCCGGGAAGGGTGCAGGACTTTTTGTCCATGGTTCTGGGGGAAAAATCCTTTGTGATGAGCGACTACGCCCGGAATCTCTTTTCCTCCATTTACACCATCGCGGGCATGAGCTCGGTCATCTTCGTGGGCAGGGGCACCCACCTGCTGCTTCCCCGCGACCGGGTGCTCGCCGTGCGGTTCGTGGCCTCGGACGGGTCCCGCATCGCCAGGCTGGCCGCGGAGTTTTCCCTCAGGGAGCTGGACGCCGCCGAGCAGGTGAGGGACATCGACCGGCAGCAGGAGGAGTTTTACCGCAAGGTGTTCGACAAAGGCGCCGCCGACCCCACGGAGTTCGACCTTACCATCAACCTGGACCAGATCCGGCCGCCGATAGCCGCCCTGCTGGTGGACACGGCGTTCCGCGAAAAATACGCCGGGGAGCTTTCCCTGGCCGCAAGGCCGGAGTTCCCCGAGCAAACGGTTTCTCCGTAGCGCCTCTCCTCATCCCCCGCGGGGCGGCGGCCCCGCGGGGTCCTTCGCAAGGCACACCCGCAGGCTATCCATACACCGGGTCGGGCAGGCCGGAAAGCCTCCTGCGCAGGAGGTCCAGGGCCGCCCATGCAAAAACCTCCTTGTTCTCCCTTCTGCGGTGGAAAGGGAACATGAAGGTGTGAGCCGTGGTTTTTTCCGGCCCGGCCAGGCCGATGCACACCATGCCTGCGGGCTTTTTTTCCGTGCCGCCGGTCGGGCCGGCGATGCCCGTGGTGGAAAGGCCCCAGTCCGCGCCCACCGCCCTTTTCGCCCCCTCGGCCATCTGGGCGGCCACCTCCTGGGACACCGCGCCGTGCTTGGCAATGGCCTCTTTGTCCACCCCCAGGATGCATGCCTTGGCCGCGTTGGCGTAGGTGACCGCGGAAAGGAGAAAGTACGCGGAAGACCCGGATACCGAGGTGATCTTGTGGCCCACCAGTCCGCCGGTACAGGACTCGGCCAGGGCCAGGGTATGCTCCTTTTGCTGCAGAAGCCCCCCCACCACGGCCTCCAGGTCCTCCCCGCGGGAAAAGAGCAGGTGGCCCAGCCGGGCCGCGGCCGCCTCCCCAGCCCTGTCCAGCATATCCAGGACCTCCTCGCGGCTCTGGGCCCGGGCGTAGAGCTTCACCTGCACCTCGGGGAACAGGGCCCGAAGCCCCACCTTGACGCCCGGCACGTCCTTTTCCATGCCCGAGACCAGCTCCCCCACGCGGGCCTCGGTGCCGCCGAAGGTGCGCAGGATGGCGCTGGAAAAGGCCATGCCATGCCGGTCGCCGAGCATGAGACGGACCCGGGGGATGACTTCCTCGGCCACCATGCGTTCCATCTCCCTGGGCACGCCGGGTACGAAGAAGAACCGGGCGCCGCCGATGTCCATGGCAAACCCTGGCGCCGTGCCCAGGGGATTGTCCAGGCGGGAGGCGGTCTTGGGAAGCCAGGCCTGTTTTTCGTTGGCCGGGTGCATCTTCCGGCCCGCAGCCTTAAAGAGGCTTTCGATCCAGGCCAGGGCCTCGGCGTCCAGAACCAGGGAGTCGCCGGCCGCCCGGGCCGCCGCCCGGGCGGAAAGGTCGTCTTCCGTGGGCCCCAGCCCGCCGGTGACCACCACCACGTCCGCTTTGCCGGCCGC
>JAFDHW010000370.1 GCA_019308705.1 Deltaproteobacteria bacterium | reverse complement strand
GAGCCCGATTCACGCGATAGCTGCGTCAGGAGGCGGTCGCGGTACAAAAGTACAGCTTCCCTCCTCCTTCCTTGCTCTCGCGCGAATCGAACTCGTGAATAATCCGGGCTAAAGATCCTGTTCGACGATGGCTTTTCCGGCGGCCGGGGATTGCTCGGCCCCGGGCTTTTCGTCCCAAAGAGCCTGGAGGTCCTTCAACAGAGAGGCCATTTCCTCGAACTGCTTCTCCAGTTCGTTGATCTGGGATTCCAGAAGCGTCTGCTGGTGGGCCAGAAGCTTGTCCAAGAGTGTCTTGTCCGCCTTGGCCCGGGCAAGGGCGTTTAGGGACTCTTTCAGGGAGGCCACCTTGCCGTCCATTTTCTTGAGGCGCTTGCGCACGTCGGAAAGCGACTCGTGGAGCCGGGCGGAACGGGCGGAGAGGTCGGAGAAGTCGTCACGCAGGGTGCGCACGGACTGGGTCATGGCCGTGGACAAGGAGGAAAAACGCTCGGAAAGCTCCCGGGTGCGGGCATCCATTTCCTTTTCCAGTGCGGCGGTGTCCGCGTTCAGTCCCTTTTTCACCTCCTCGGCCAGCTCCCACGTGGACATCTGGGCGTTCTGGACCTGGGAGAGGTCCTTGGAAATCTTTTCCATGCGCTGGGTCAGGTCCGCGGCCACAGCGTCCATGTCCGCGCCAAGCTCCCGGGCCACGATCTCCACCTTGGAGGCGCCGGTGTCCCGGACCTTGGCGATGCGGTTGGTGAAGTCGAGGTAGAAAAACACGCCCAGGGCGAGGAACAAGAGCAACACGAGGATACTCTGCAGGGTGAGCCGGCTTTCCAGCCGGTTCACCTTGTGCTCCAGGACGTCTCCCCAGGACAGGTCCTCGTCCAGGTCCTTTTCCAGGATTTCGTCCACGGACTCGTCTCCGGAGTCGCCGGAAATTCCCAGCTTGAAATCCATGGGGCTACTCCCACTCGATGGTGCTGGGCGGCTTGGAGCTGATGTCATACACCACCCTGTTTACGCCACGGACCTCGTTGATGATGCGGTTGGACACCACGGCCAGAAGCTTGAGGGGCAGCCTGGCCCAGTCCGCGGTCATGGCGTCCGTGGAGGTCACCGCCCGGATGGCCACGATGTTCTCGTAGGTGCGCTTGTCGCCCATGATGCCCACGCTCTTGATGGGCAGAAGCACCGGGAAGGACTGCCACAGCTTCTTGTAATACCCGGCCGCCCGGATTTCCTCCATGAGGATGGCGTCGGCCTTTCGGAGCACGGAAAGCCTCCTTGCCGTGACCTCGCCGATGACGCGGATGGCGAGGCCCGGCCCAGGGAAAGGCTGGCGCCACACCACGTCTCCGGGCAGGCCCAGTTCCTCCCCCAGCTTGCGCACCTCGTCCTTGAACAAAAACTTCAGCGGCTCGATCAAGGAAAGCTTCATCTTCCTGGGCAGGCCGCCCACGTTGTGGTGGCTTTTGATCACCGCCGTAGGGCCGCCGAACGCGGACACGCTCTCGATGATGTCCGGGTACAGGGTGCCCTGGGCCAAAAACTTCACGTCCTCGATCTTCTTGGCCTCGGCCTCGAACACCTCCATGAACACCCGGCCGATGATCTTGCGCTTCTTCTCCGGGTCCGTGACCCCGGACAACGCGTCTAAAAACGCTTTCTTGGCGTTCACGGCGCGTACGGGCACGTGGAGGTTCTTCCTGAATACCTCCTTCAGCCGTTTGGCCTCGCCCTCGCGCAGAAGCCCGTTGTCCACGAAGATGGGCACCAGCCGGTTTCCCAGGGCCTTGTGCAACAGGGCCGCCGTCACCGAGGAATCCACCCCGCCGGAAAGCCCCAGGATCACCTTGCCCTCGGGCACCTGGGCGGAGATGGTTTCCACCGCCTCCTGG
Organism: Deltaproteobacteria bacterium; assembly: GCA_019308705.1. GTDB lineage: Bacteria > Desulfobacterota > Desulfobacteria > Desulfobacterales > Desulfatibacillaceae > JAHJUF01. Next base: position 1,159 of record JAFDHW010000370.1, on the reverse strand, counting down.
GCGAAATTCTTCATGGTCCAGGAGGGCTTGGCCCCACACACCTTCCTGATGAAGTTCCTGAGCATGGTGGAGCCCTTGGGGGTGTGGGTCACCTCCGGGTGGAACTGGAGCCCGTAGAGCTTCTTCTCGTGGTTTTCCACCGCGGCCACGGGCGTGTTGACCGTCCTGGCCGTGGTTTCAAACCCCGGGGGCAGGGACTGGATGGAGTCGCCGTGGCTCATCCAGCAAGGGGTGGGGTTTTCCTTGACCCCCTCGAAAAGCTCGCCGGTCTTCTCGATGATCAGGCTGGCGGGGCCGTACTCCCTCTTTTTGCTGGAGAAAACCTTGCCGCCCAGCAAGTGGATCATGAACTGCATGCCGTAGCAGATGCCCAGAACCGGCACGCCAAGGTCAAACACCGCCGGGTCCATGGTGGGGCTGTTCTTCTCGTAGATGCTTGCCGGGCCGCCGGAAAGAATGATGCCCTCGGGCCCGGCCTCGCGGATCCTTTCCACCGGCGTGTCCGGGGGAATGATCCGGCAGAACACCTTTTCCTCCCGCACGCGCCGTGCGATGAGCTGGTTATATTGGGAGCCGAAATCGATGATGAGGATCATGGAAAAAGCCTTGACCGGTTTAACGGGAAAAGGCCACCCCAGCCAATGGAACGGCGAAGAGGCCCGGGATATGGGATGCCTGCAAAAGGGCCGGATATTTTTGTCTTTTGGCCGTGATTATGGTAGATGCCCCCAAAAAGTCAATCCTCAATCCGGAAGCATGCGGCGGCCGCCGCGCCCGGCCTTGCCGGGAGCCCCTTTCATTCCTGCAGCGGACCATGGCCAGAACCCTCATCCAGATCTACGAGATCCAGTCCCCGTCCCAGGCCGAGCTTTGCGCCCGGGCGGGGGTGGACCGCATCGGCAGCGTTGCCCTTTCGCCGGATGACCCGGGCATCGCCGCGGTGGCGGAAACCGCCCGCGCCGCCAAAAGCATGGGGCTTTCCACCAGCCTCATCCCCCTGTTCTCCGGGCCGGACGACGTGTTTAAGCTCCTGGAGCGGGTGGACCCGGACGTGGTGCATTTCTGCGAAAGCCTCACCGGCCCGGCCGCCGTGCCCCTTTCCAGCGCCGTGGGCCTGCAGGAGGAGGTTGGCAGGCGCTTTCCCCACATCCTGCGAATG
>JAFDHW010000369.1 GCA_019308705.1 Deltaproteobacteria bacterium | reverse complement strand
CAGGCCCGCGTACAGGGCGGGGATGCTCTTTTTGAGAAACATCTCCACGAACTGCACCAGGCTGGCGATGACCAGGATAAAGGCGATGGTGCGCAGGTACTCCAGGCCGAAGGGAAGCAGGATGTACTCGTTGATGATCCAGGTCATCACCCCGGCCATGCCCAGCACGAAGATGACCGCGAAGGTCATGCCCACCGCGGTTTCCATCTTCTTGGAGGTGCCCAAAAAAGGGCAGTTCCCCAAAAACTGGGCCAGCAGGATGTTGTTTACGAAGATGCAGCTTATGATCAGAACGATGATGTCGCCCATATTTCTTCTCCCCTGCCGGGTGGTTTCTTACTTGGAGGGCACCAGGTTCATCAGCGCCAGCATGAGGCCCAGGGCCACGAAGGCGCCGGGAGCCGACACCATGAAGGAGAACGGCTGGAACCACGACGGGTCGAACACGGTGGCCGCGCCCTGGAGGGGCAGGGTGAGCATGCCCGTGCCCAGGATCTCGCGCACGGCGCCCAGGGCGGCCAGGGACAAGGTGAAGCCGATGCCGATGCCCAGCCCGTCGGCCAAAGACGGGAGGAGCTTGTTCTTGGAGGCGAAGGCTTCTGCCCGGCCCAGCACGATGCAGTTGACCACGATCAAGGGGATGAACACGCCCAGCTTCAGGAAAAGCGGGTAGGCGTAGGCCTGCATGACCAGTTCCACCAGGGTGACGAAGGTGGCGATGACCACGATGTAGCAGGCGATGCGGACCTTGGAAGGGATGACGTTCCTCAAAAGGGACACCAGCAGGTTGGAGCCCACCAGCACGAAAGTGGTGGCCAGTCCCATGCCCACCCCGTTTTCCAGGGTGGTGGTCACGCCCAGCGTGGGGCAGAGGCCCAGCACCAGCCGAAACGGCGGGATTTCTTTCCACAGCCCCTTGGTGAATTCCTGGGTGAGTGTTTTCGCCATGTCGCAATCCCCTTAGTGGACCAAGGTCCGGGCCTTGTCCAGGATCTCGGATTTGTTTGCCATGTAGAGTTCGCCGGCCTTGTTCACCGCGCCCACCACGCCGCGGGAGGTGATGGTGGCGCCGGAGAGCGCGTCCACGTCGCCGCCGTCGTTCTTCACCTTGTGGGTCTCGGCCACCGAAAGGCCCTTGAACCCTGCGGCGAAGTTGGGATCGGTCTTGGAGCGGGCGCCCAGGCCCGGGGTCTCGCTGTGGGTGGTCACCCCGATGCCCCAGATCTTGTCGGTTTCCGTGTCCACGGCCACCATGACGCCCAGGGTCCCGCCGTAGCCGGAGCCGAAGGACTCGAAGGCCACCACCTTGGGCTTGCCGTCGTATTTTGCCACGAAGAAGGTCTTTTCCTCGCCGTCCACGGTGAGCTTGAACCGGTCGGCCAGGGGGTCGTTGGCGGCGTTTTGCAGGATGTCGTTCAGCACGGGGCCCTTGACGAACTTGAGCTTCTGGGCCTCGATCTGGGCTTCGGTCCCGTTTTTCACCATGGCCAGCAGCAAGCCGGACGCGGCGGCCAGGATGGTGATGGCCAGGACCATCCGGATCATTTCACGCATTTTCCACCACCTTTCCCAGCGGCCGGGGGCGGATCATGTCCAACAGGGGATGGGCCACGTTCACCAAAAGCACCGCGAAGATGACGCCGTCCACCCAGGCTCCGGTGTTGCGGATCAGCACGGTGAGCACGCCGGCCAGCAGGCCGGAGAGGATCAGGGGCAGGCTGTTCACCGGGCGGGAGGAGGTTTCGGGCAACAGGAAGAAGGCTCCGATCAAGGTGTAGCCCGTGAGCAGGTGGAAGACCGGGCCCGCGTAGGCGGGAAGTTCGCCCTCGGCGTTGCCCAGGGTGAACAGGGCCGCGGTGACGGCGACGCCCGCCAGGAAGGACACGGGGATCTGCCAGCGCACGTGCCCCCGCAGGACGAGGTAGACGCCGCCGAGGATGAGCCCCAGGCCGAACACCGAGCCCACGCCGCCGGTCTGGCGGCCGATCAGGAGGTCCCGCGCGCTCCAGTCCGCGGCGTAGGAGGCGCCGAAGGCCTTCACCGCGCCGAGGGGATACAGGGCCTTAAAGCCCAGGTTGTAGTTCAACAGGGCCGTGTCGAAATCCAGGAGAAGTTTCCAGGAGAGCATGAGCACGGCCATGGCCACGGCCACCGGCGAGAAAGGGTTTCCCCCGATGCCGCCGTAGATCATCTTGCCCACCACCACGGCCACGAAGGCGCCCACCACGATGAGCCACCAGGGGGCGGAGGCCGGGAGCAGCATGCCCAACACCAGGCCGATGGCCGCGGCGTCCAGGTCGCCGATGGACACGGGCCGTTTCATGGCCTTGTTCAGGAGGAGTTCCCAGAGCATGGCCATGCCGATGGACAGGGCCACCACGCCCAGGGCCGTGGGGCCGAACCGGGCGATGCCCGCGATCACGGGCAGGGCCGCGGCGATCATGATGTCGATGTTCCGGGTGGAGATCCGGCTTCCGTTGTGCCAGAACGGTGCGTGGGACACCACGAGTTTCTTGTCGGTACCCATTTGCTATGCCTCCGGCGTCTTGGCCAGCTCGTGCTTGCCCAGCATCACGTACTGGAAGATGGGAAGGTGGGCGATGCAAACGAAACTGCACAGGCCGCACTCGATGCACGAATACAGGTCGTACTGGGCCGCGGCCTGTTCGAACAGTCCGTTTTCCAAGGCGCGGACCAGAAGGTTCACGGGCATGCGGGCCGGGCAGTACCGGACGCACTCGCCGCAGTTCACGCAGGGCTGGTCCAGTATCTCGGGGATGTCCGCCGCGGCCTGGACCATGACCGCGTCCGTGTCCGGGCCGATGGGCGCGTCGGTGGAAAACACCGCGTGGCCCCGCATGGGCCCGCCCAAAATCACCCGGTCGCCGGTCTCGGCCTCTTCGCCGCAGGCGGAAAGCACGTCGGCCACCGGGGTGCCCAGAAGGGCCGTGGCGTAAACCGCCTCGCCGTTCTTCTTCCCCACGGTGAGCTGCTTTGTCACCGGCACCGGGCCGCCGGCAAAGGCCGCGCCCAGGTTGGCCAC
>JAFDHW010000368.1 GCA_019308705.1 Deltaproteobacteria bacterium | reverse complement strand
GCTCGCCCGATTTCCGCGCTGGCCGCGTTATCGGGGCTCGGCGTACCAAAGTACGCCTTCACCCCTCTAGCCTTGCCAGCACGGAAATCAGGCTTCGTGAATAATCCGGGTTAAGGTAGTGTTCAAATTTCTGTGTCAGCCGCTCTTCGGCCCTCTGCCTGGGACGTTCACCAGTTCGGGAGGATCAGGTTCTTGGCGCCGCGAAAGCGGCCATGGAGGGGCAAGAGGTGAAAATGCTCAACCGCGCTCGGCCAGGGCCTTTTCCACGGCCTCGCCCACCTTCTTGGGCAGGGCTTCCAGTTCCCTGGCCAATTGCTCCTTGAGGGACAAAAGCTCCTGGACCAGCCTTTCGATGTTGGCCATCGCCGGAGCCGGAGCCGCACCCACGGGGATCTCCTCCACCACCTCGGCGGGCCGGATGGGAATCTCTTCCACGATGTCCGCCTCCCGGATGGGCTTGACGCTCTTCTTGCCGTCCTTGGCGCCCACTTTGGACTGGAGACGGACAAACCGGGTGACGTCGGCAAGCGCGATCTGGCGCTTGCTCTCATCGTCCATGCCCGGCATGGACAGGACCTTTTCCAGGTCGTCGTACACCGTGCGCAAAAGGCTGACGGACGCAGGGTGGGCGCCGGCCTTTCTGGCCAGGATGTAGCGGGCCAGCGATTCCAACAGGGAGAGAAACGTCACGGACACGGGATCGTTGGAACGCACGCTTTTTAAGCGAATGGACTCGGAAACCAGCTTCTCCACCACTTCGTCGGTGATCTCCCAGTCCAAGGAAAGAATGGAAACCTGAAGGTCCTGGAGGCCCAGCTCCTCGGCGCTGGTCTTTTCCTCCTCCATGGCCCAGGAGTCCTCCCCCACGAAGTCCTCCAGGTCTTCCTCGTCGGCGTCCAGAACCGGGGCCTCGGGGGCGGGATCGTCGAAATCCCAGGCGTCGTCGGACAAAAGGTCTCCCAGCCCGTCATCCGGGGCCGCCGCCTTGCCGCCGGTTTCCGCGGTGCCGCCCAGGCCTTCCTCGGAGAAAAAATCCTCCAGCCTGCTTTCCACCTCGGCTTTGACCCGGTCTTTGTCGTCGGTGCTCAATGCCCGCCTCCTGTGCTATTTGAGCTCTTCCTGCAGAGACTGCACGGTGAGGGAAATGATCTTTTTCAAGGTGGCCACCACGTTGTCGCCGGTGACCGCGGAAGCCCCGAAGCTGGGTACCATGAGGCGGCTGTTCAGGTCCTTCTCCATGCGCTCCATGGAAAGCAGCGCCACGCCGTCCTTGGCCAGGTCCCGCTTGTTGTACTGCAGGACGAGGGGCACCTTGAAAATGTTCTTGTTGTACGTGGCCAGGTTTTCCTGAAGGTTCTTCAAGGACAAAAAGTTGCTCTCGCGCCTAAGCGCCATGGAATCGGCCACGAACACGCACCCGTCCACGCCCTGAAGAACCAGCCTCCGCGTGGCGTTGTATTTCACCTGTCCGGGAACCGTGTACAGGTTCACTTTGATGTCGTATCCCTTGATCTGGCCGATGTCGAACGGGAAAAAGTCGAAGTAAAGGGTACGGTCTCCATGGGTCTTGATGCTGACCATGTCCGACTTGATGCGCTCTCGGAACTTGTTGAAGATATACTCGAGGTTGGTGGTCTTTCCACCCCTCCCAGGCCCGTAGTAAACGATCTTGACCTGAACTTCCTTCTTCTTCAGATTGATGAAGGCCAAGGCACTTCTCCCACTCTATAACAAAGGTCGAATGCGTATCCCGGTACACCGCCGCCCCCGTGCGATCTCGGCAAGCCCCGCCGCACGTTCACGATTCGGAATCCTGCTCCAGAAGATTGGCCAACAGCATGGTCTTGTAGAGCAGGGATTCCTTGATCTTCTTGGCAACCTCCTCCACCCTCAGGCGAAGGAATCCCAAGGACACCTCGTTCCCGAAGATGGTGATCAACAGGAAGTCGTTTTCGACCTTCGAGAAGTGGATGCTCTCTTTCTCCCCCTTGTGGAACTGGAGAGTGAAGTTGTCTTCTCCGACGATCTGGGCCATGGCGTTCACGGCGCCGAAGTTGCCGGCGGCAAGAGCGGCGAGCGAGTACACGTCGTGGGGGCATTCGCCGTTGTCACACCTTGCTATGACGTTTCCCGCCATATCGATGAGGAGGCAGACGTGGACCCCGATGTCCACCAGCTCCTCCTGCAAGATGCTTTCCACCCTGTCTAGCTCCTTCTGACCGAACCCGTATTCCATGAACCTTTCCCTTTTGTTTTAAGTTCCCGTTGGCTCCCGTTACCACAAAGTGTCAAGGCCCGCCGAAAGGCCAAAGAAGCCCCCCGCGGCCGTGGTCTCGAAAACACCGGCGGCTTAGGATTCGTCCTTTTCCTTCAGGGCGTCCGTCACCAGCTTTTCATATTTTTTCATCAAAACCCGGGCCCGGCCCAGCCATTCGTCCTTGTGGGCCATGAGGAACAAGAAGCAGGGGCCCTTGGGGATGTGGCGGATCAAAAAATAATGCTTGTCTGTGGTGATGAGGATGTCATCCGTCACGTGGTCGCCGGCCAGAAGCTTGATGGCCTTCAAGTTGGTCTTGACGATGGTCCCCAGGTAGGCGCTGGTGGCTTCGGCGTCCACCTCCGGATCCTTGCTGTAGCGGGCCACGGAAAGTCCGTCCTGGGCGAGGACCACGGCGGAGGCGACAAACCCCGGCAACTCCCTGGCCATGCCCTCTAGGACCGTTTGCAGTTGCTCAGGCACGTATGCCCTCGGTTTCTTTGGAAAAAACCGGAAGTCCGCCGGGCGGTGTCAAAGCCCGTCGGCTCAAGGGCGTAAAACACCGCCGGCCCCCATGATGGAAGAGCCGCCGCATCAGGTCATGTGTACCATATTTTCAAGGAATTTCAATAAGGAATTAGCAGCCGGGGGGCGCAACACCCCGTGGTGGCTATCGACATAGGTAGGCGGTCGCCCGCTTTCCCTGTCACACCACCGTGCGTACGGGTCCGTACACGGCGGTTCGGTGGGTTGAGCTAAGCTCCGATGGTTAATTTTGGGAGGCCG